>CANQCM010000013.1 GCA_947589625.1 uncultured Alphaproteobacteria bacterium | reverse complement strand
TAACTTTTTTCTTTTTGGTTGCCATAAACATATTATGCACAAAAATCGTGCAATATAGAAATGGACACTAATCCCAAAAATAAATTTCATTATCTATATTAAATTAAGATTTCTTTTACAATGCCAGAGCGTCATTATTTATACACTTGGATTACAACTATTAATGAGCAAAAGGAATGTATTGATAGATTCATATATTTATGCTACACCTAGTTAAAATTGGAGAAATTAAATGACTGAAAAATGGGGATTCCTTAGAGAAACAAAAAAAGATGCTGAAAAAGCAGGAATAGATTTAGATACTGGTATACACAGGACAGGATTAGAGGAGTATTTGGCTGTTATTTATTCAAACACTCAAGATTGGGTGCACGATAAAATAATAAAAAACTGCGGACGTAGATATCGTCCAGATTACAGAAGCGAACAAGAAAAACTAATTGTAGAATTTGATGGACTGCCACACTACACCGATCCTCAAAATATTTTAAATGATATAGAAAAAACAAAATTTTACCAGGATATGGGTTATAAAGTAATTAGAATACCATATTTTATACAATTAACCAATAAAGTCATTGAGCAATTATTTAATCGCAAGGTCAATCAACCCATGTTTAACGAAAAAATTCCTTCTCTTGGGGTAAAAGGGAAAAATACTCCTGCTTATCTTTGTGGCGCCGGGATTAAACGTATGAAAGAAGAATTTCAAAAATTTCCTGAACAATTACAAGTGAATATAGCGGCACTAAAAAAAGAAAATAATGAATTTCTCACAGGGGTATCTTTTCTAGAATAGTTTTCCCATATCATATATCACGCGAATTCAAAATACGATGCATCAAATTCTTTGATATCATAATTTTTTTTGGGTTTAGCACCCAACCCGTGCTTGCGCATTAATTCTGCAAGTTTTTTGCCATTGATTAAAATTATTTTATATCCATGCGATTTTTCAGCCGCGTTTATTGCCCTGTCTGAAAAATCCGATGTAGTTATAAAAACACCTTTTGAAACATTATTCGTTGCCATTGCGCCAACAAAATCGCGCATTTCTTTTTCAGGCACTTTTGATTCAGCATATCGTTTTGCCTGTAAATATATTTTTGATAATCCCAATTCGTCTTCATCTATGATACCGTCAACACCACCATCGGCAACATATCTGGTAACAGAACCTACGCCGTAATCCATAGATTCCATTAAATCAACCACAATTTGTTCAAAACGTTTTGGATCTATGGTTTTTAATTTTGATAAAATGTCATCTTCTAAAACAGAATTCAAACCATTGATGGCTGTTTCCAACATTTCTTCGGGGTCTGTTTCTATATGCAAATCTGATTCTTTTTCAGATGTTTTTTGCTTTTTGTGTTTTGCTGATGGGTTAGATGAATTCATAAATTCTACAAAACTTGGATACTTTCTTAAAAATTCGTCTGTTATTTTTGCTTTGGATTTTTCTATTTTTCTGCCCTCGGCAGTAATTTTATATAGTCCCCTGTCTACACGTTCTAGTAATCCTGCACGAAAAAGAAAATATGCCGCCCAATGCACACGAGTGGAAATAACAGTTTCGCCAGATTTAACCGTTTGCATTCTGTCATTTTCTGAAATCCGCATCAAATCCGCAACACTTTCAACAATATCAGTGCGTTTAATTGCATCGCCAGATTTCGCATAAATTGTTAAAACAGGATTCATAAAATCTTGATAATTTGGTATAGCCATATTTATTCCTAATTTTTATAAATAATACCGTATTAAACAGACAAGTTCAACTACATATTATCTATATTACAAAATAAAATCACCGTTCATCGTTGTAGATTGCTTTCCAAATCAGTTGTGATATAATTTAGTCCAGCCAGTTGTCCGAGCCTGCCAGGTTGTAGATTGCTTTCCAAATCAGTTGTGATATAATGCGCATAAGTACATGACGGTTGGCGCGACAGTTGTAGATTGCTTTCCAAATCAGTTGTGATATAATCTAACCTCGCGACGCGCATCGGCAAAGCACGTTGTAGATTGCTTTCCAAATCAGTTGTGATATAATAAAATCAGAAACGGTGGCAGCGGGAACTTTGTTGTAGATTGCTTTCCAAATCAGTTGTGATATAATAATGATAATGCTGTTACAGCCATCGCGCCAGTTGTAGATTGCTTTCCAAATCAGTTGTGATATAATATTGCCATAGTAAAATTTTCAGATATAGTAGTTGTAGATTGCTTTCCAAATCAGTTGTGATATAATTTTTTGTGGTATCGTTGTTGACAGTACCTAGTTGTAGATTGCTTTCCAAATCAGTTGTGATATAATTTTGAACGCCAAATAAGGATTACGGCGAATGTTGTAGATTGCTTTCCAAATCAGTTGTGATATAATCCTAGATTGAAAGTCCTTGAAACTAACAACGTTGTAGATTGCTTTCCAAATCAGTTGTGATATAATTACATCAAACGCATAAACTTTATAAGGCTCGTTGTAGATTGCTTTCCAAATCAGTTGTGATATAATCATTGCCCAAGGTGAAAGCCCCACGGGTATGTTGTAGATTGCTTTCCAAATCAGTTGTGATATAATTGAAATCCCAGAATATACAGCGGCTAGTAAGTTGTAGATTGCTTTCCAAATCAGTTGTGATATAATCCAGAACTTGACCTATGGTTTAAAGAAGGTGTTGTAGATTGCTTTCCAAATCAGTTGTGATATAATCTAGCGATGCACGATGCGCGTGAAGGTAAGGTTGTAGATTGCTTTCCAAATCAGTTGTGATATAATTGTATAATACAGAATATGCCTTTGTGGTATGTTGTAGATTGCTTTCCAAATCAGTTGTGATATAATAATATCTATCTGTAAATACCGCCAAAAAGCGTTGTAGATTGCTTTCCAAATCAGTTGTGATATAATCGCAACAAAATAACCCACTGAATATAGTGGGTTATTTTATAATTTTCAAAAGAAAAACTAGAACATAACAAGTTGTTTTGCTCCTATTTTTTCTTGTTTTTTCGATTCGCCAATAAGTATTTCCATCTCAGCAAATTGCTTTTCTGTTACGGTCATTAGTCTAACACTTCCACAAGGCGGAATCAAGCCTTTTAAGCGTCCAACGTGCTTTTCAACTTGCGCCATTCCTTTGCAAATTCTTGAATAAACAGACAGTTGCATCATATAGTAGCCGTCTTTTAGCAAAGCATTACGAAATTTAGATGCATGTTTCCTATCCTGTTTGGTCAATGTTGGCAAATCGAAAAATACTATCATTCTCATAAATCTTTCCCCGTATTGTGACATTATTCAAAATCCTTCATAACTAACATAGAAAAGTCAAAAATTGGTAAATTTAATAAACCACAATCTTTTTGTCTGAATACCTTGGCTAATGATGCCGACATTATCTCGACACATTTAAGTAGAGATATCGCTTCGCCATTCATGTTTGCATTACACAACAATACTGATATTAACTTATTTTTTAATTCTGGCGTTAAATCCGAATAATCACACAAATCTAATTTTGCTACATTATAATCCACAAATGGACGCAAGGGTTCCATCATGTCATCGACCAAATTAAACTGATTTAAATTATTATCATGATGAATGCCAAAACACGGCAACAATCCAGAGCCCACAATATTGCGTGCAACACACCCTCGCACAATGGCATATCCATAATTTAGTGCCTTGTTTATAATATTTGCGTCATCACGACGCGTGAAATCGCCAAATAGTAGTTGCCAATATAATTGTGCAGCATGCGCTTCGCGATTGTCAATATCACCACTTTGAACACGTTTTGCTATTTCACTCAATGAGTTTTCTGTTCCCAATACTCGTAATACAGCCGATTGATTCAAAATCTTTTGTTGTATCACCGATTGCCAAATGCGCTTTTTTAATGGTTTACTGGCCATTACTTGGATATGAGCCATTTCTGAATAGCGCGAATTATCGTGAAACGGGAAAAAAGTTCCCGATGGCAAATGTGAAGCATTACACGTAAGTAAAACAACACCATTAACTGCAAATTCTGACAAAACATGCCCAGTTAATTGTACAAAGTCTGTTTCCAACACAACAACCGATAAATCCTCTATGGGAATCGTCGTTTTAGTGTCATCGGCCTCATAAAATAATTGCTTTTGTTTGACTGATAATTTACACGGATTCGTTATTTGAAGGATTCGCCACCCCATTTTTATTCCTTTTAGGTTGCTTCCTTCCTTTTCTTTTTTCTGATTGCGATTTTATAGCACAGACTGGTGAACGACATTCAGATTTTACTTCTGACATATCTCCCAACACACCGACATGAAACTTTTGTAAACTTTTGAATGTGCCAATGTTTAGTTTCTTTTGCGAATCACGTTTTTCGTACATACTTATAGTTTTTATTTGTTTTTTGGCTTCTTCGCCATTCCGAGTTTTCTTTTTTTCAGCGTCCACTTCTTCAATAATCCCGTTTGGACGCATCGCACGTAATCTACCAGATTCACAATCCATAACTTTACACAAATTTCCCTCTATCACTATATAATCATCTTTTTCAAATGTATTAGTTTTTATTGAAAATATTGCCGAATTATCAGCACTTCTTATAATAAATTGTCCTACTGGCATGTTGCACTGAACTACATATCCTTCGTACATTTTACCATCATCTGTCTTAATCTGAATATAATCATCTTTGTGCAGAGTCATAACGAATTCATACGTATCATCAATAGTTACGAGCTGCTTAGCCTTGCTCGGTTGAGGATAAAATATATCTTGGCGCTTTTTATCAACCGTATCCGCAACAAATATTGGCACTACCACATATTTTCCATCTTTCTTAAAAATATCCATACGAAACATATTGTCTTTATCGGCACGCCCGCGTGGCAAAATCATGCTACCTTTACCAGATTTAGGCGAATTTATAGTATCTTTATGCACAGAGCCTGTTGCCTTGCCACGTACCGCACGAGAAACAAATATTTTATCTATAGACGATAAAACATCGTCACGAAATCCTTTCCATGGTTCCTGAATATTCTGCTTCAAATTATCCCACCAAGGCTTACCCTTCTCGTTACGTTTATTTTCGAACAATCCAGATATCGTTGATAAATATTGAACCATTCCTGGCGTTGCACACGCGATAACAATGGCATCCTGAGCATGGTGTCGATCCGATTCTGTGCGTGATTTTTCCAGTCCCCACTGCCCACGCAAATAATCTGTCAATGCCCCAGCACGCACATCAACCCGTAACTCTGGAAATGCAGCATTTAAAATCTGGCGAACATAACGAGCGGCATACGCATTATCATTTGCATTACGCTTGCGAAAATCCTCTTCTGAAACCTCAAAATTTTTATTCAACAGATTATAAATCTTACGCGCTCCAAGGGTCTTGGTCGCAGACACACGCCCAACAAACTCATCCCAACGTTCAGTATTTCCAAAGTATTCATAAGGTGTCTTATTACCCTTATCCTGATTTTCAGTATATTTGACCAGAACTTTGTTCATATAAGAATTATCCAATGATCGCGAATACGGTAAAATATGGTCAATTTCATAATTATCAAGATGTTTTAAATCGATCGCTTCGCCAGAGTACATACATTTGCAATTTTGATCACGGTATAGTTTATATTTCAAAACGTCTTTAGCTTTTGCTTCATGTCCTGTCAGCATTTCATACTCTGCCCGAGCGCTGTCATTTTTACCTCGATTCTCATCCTGTTGATGTTCTATTTTCTTACGATCATCAAAATTATTTTTTAATTCACGCCCTACTTCTAAATTTACTTGGTCTGGGATACCATATTTCCTAACTAACGCATTATACACCTTCCGAAACTGAGCAATAGTACGATTAACAACAGGAACACGCGTCCATTCTGAAATCTCTGCGATACAAACTTTGTCCGCATTTATTTCGCCTGATACCTTGTTTTTGAAATCATAGCCCGCTGCCATACATGCTTTGTCATATGTGAGACCCTGCATCATTTCTGGCACAATTTTATACAATGCCTGCAAAGAAAGGTTTATAAACTTTGACGAAGATAGCGTCTTTAGTTCAGCAATATACTTTTCTGGCACTTTTTTGCGACGTAATTCTTTTTCTATGGCACTATCACCTTTCTGTGTTGCAATAACTTTCATAATCCTGTCAAGCATTTGAATATTACCAATATCATTATCATCAACGATTTTCTTTAATTTATGCCACCCTGTCATAGTATAGAAATTTTGTGATTCTTCTTTAACTCCATAAAAAACAACATCTTTCCCCTTCCATATACTATTATGTAATGTCTTGTACTTGACTGTTTGTGTCTTACGTAATAAATCAAGGATAGCGACACGCTCTTCGTCATTAACAGAACGCACTTCGCCATTTATAACAAGTTTCATATTATTTATTTTGGTCAATGCCACAAATAATTCTGCTGTCGGAGCTTCTTTTGGTGCACGAAGACAATTTGGCTCTAAAGTACAACCTCCAACCATTTTTTCAACAGATTGTATTGGGCGTACACGAAATGCAATTTTTTTATATTGTTCTAATAATTCTGCAGTAAATAAACCATATTTCTGTTGAGCTTTGAAAATCAAATCGAGCTCACGTTCTATTTCTTCCCGTGGAATTGAATTATCATATATGCCATTCCCATTGCGATATTTTTTCGAGCTATTATGATTTGTTCTATAAATCATTTGAGCCATTGTTTTGTATTCACCCATGCGTTCACGATTTCGTGCGATAGAAACCAGTACTTTTCCAGTTTCATCATCTTTTTCTTCGGCGGATTTGCACATGGATTTATAACCGCGATGCTTTGCCATATGAATCAGTACACGCGACAGTTCACGTGGTGTCAACTGACGACAAAAAGCATCTTCTGCACGCAAAGCCCAGACATCAACATCAGAGGCGCCAACAATGATATTTTGATTTCCAAGTCTAGCTTTTTCCAATAAAGACCTAATTTCTTTCATACGCAACGCTTTTCTACGCAATGCTCGCCGAATTGAACGTTTCTCGCGACGTGGCGCAGCTAATGAAGAGCCGTCTTTAGGATTTTCCGCGATACTAAAAATACGTACCCCCGACTGTAGAATTTTACCTATAGCAGCTCGTCCTATTTCTGGGTTACTATTCTCTTTCTCTATATCAACAACAGCCCAACCGATACTAGCAATTCCTAAATCAAATCCAAATATTCGCATGTTTATTACCTTTTTCTTGACATTTTACTTGCTATAATTACAATATGCAATGTATTTCTAAATTACAGACTGAATTGGAAAGCAATCTACAATAAAGAAATACTCTGTGGGGCTCTGTTGGAAACAACATCCTCTATCGCCCGCTTGTCGGGCTTTTTTTAACCTTATTATAGATCCTGTAGATTTTTAATAAATAAAGATAATTCTTTGGTCAGTCCATATATTGTAGACTTATTTTCGTTTATTCATTGGATAATCTTTTCCCGTCTTATCCACCCATAACCAAATAAAACCTCCGGGTTCAAAATATTAATATATTTGATAAATTACAACCAGCATGAAAACAGCCGTGGTGGGACACGGCTGTTGTTATCTATGGTCGGGGCGACTGGATTCGAACCAGCGACATCTTGCTCCCAAAGCAAGCACTCTACCAGACTGAGCTACACCCCGAAACGCGTCAAATTATAACAAGTTTTTTATAAAATGCAAATTTTTATATCAATTTTGTGCTTGTTCATATTGTTTAAAATATTTTACAATATAATCAAGATGAAAAAGTTAGTCTGTTTTATTTTATCTGTGGCGTGCATTTATGCGAATATTGCGGTGGCTGCAACCGCGCCGTCCAGTTATGTCAGCGCGAACACATACAACAACATGTACCCATATATGAACAATCGCATGCGGACATCGCTGAACCCTGGGACAACGCCATCGCGCACAAATTCCCAGATTGATGTTTTGGCACGCACCAAGACAACCGCCAACACAACCACGCGACGCGTTGTTCCGCGCACTACTGCGGCACGTGCGGCGACAAATGTTGCCACGACCAGTACCACAACCCAATCGGCACGCAGTGCAATGCCGTCTGTCGCACAATCGGGCAATACATCAACCACGCGGCGCGTTGTGGCGCGACCCAATACCACCGCACGCAGTGCCACGGGCACAACCGCCCGTCGGTCTGATAATGTGCGAAATCCCAATGAATCAAATTATTACTATTCTACAAAACCCAGTGAATCTGTATCTGCGGCGCGCTGTTTGGCAGATTACACAGAATGCATGAACGGTTATTGCGTGCGTGAAAACACCGATTATAATCGTTGCTATTGCAGTGCGCAACTATCCCAAATTGACGCAAAATACCGCCCAGAAATAGATTCTTTGATAAATCAGATTTTGCGCCTGCGCAGCAAGAATACTTGGTCTGACGAAGAAATGCGCGAATATTGGAATGAAAACATAACGCAATACACAGGCGAAAATTCGTGGGATAATCTTGATGCAGCACTTGATATTGATTGGGCGAGCACCGAAAGCCGTGTGCGCGGTCAGCAAGCATTTGCCACAGGTCACGAATATTGTGTTCAGCATTTGAAAAATTGTGCTTATATGGCGTCAAATTTGCGTGATGTATACCGGTCTGATATCGCGCGCGATTGTGCAGTATATGAACAATCGTTACAACGTTTGAAAACTGTCGCCGAAAGTGTTGTGGAGTCTTATAAATGAAATCTCTATTTGGTGTTGAATATTCACGTGGTGCAACTGCACGCATCATAGACGGCGGGCCATTACTGGCGCCAATGGCGGTGCATAATATGTTCCCAGATGTGCCATACACATTTGTGTCGTCTGACCCAATCAGTCATGACGAATGTATGCGCGACCGATTCGGCGATTGCCTGCATATTCAACAAAAGATTTTTGCCGCCACACCCCACACGCCACACGTTATGATTGGGGGCGACCATTCTGTTAACTTTGGACATTTTGCAGTTATGGCTGACCGCGCGCCAGACCAAGATTTATGTCTGGTTTATATTGATGCGCATTTTGATATTCATACCCCAGAATCATCAATTGCCCAAGCATCAGGCGCGCCACACGGAACAAATGTCCGTGCGTTGTTGGGCAATGGCGATGCGCGCTGGCTGGGGTTGCAGGCGCGGCGCCCTGCACTGCGGTGTGAAAATTTGTTTTATATCGGCTCGCGTTCTTTTGAGGCTGCAGAATCAGAATTCGTTCGCGAAAACAATATCTTTGTTCGCGCCCCAGACCAATTAAAGACGCCTGATGATTGGGCAAAAATTGTTACAGAAATACAGGAACGCATTGCCGACCGCCCGTACATTGTGTCATTTGATTTTGACGCAATTGACCCGAAATATTTTCCAGATGTTCTGGTGCCAGAATCAAACGGCATAACCCCAGACGCCGCAAGATTTTTCGTTCAATCTTTTGCGCCACACGCATACGGTTTTGAATTTGTAGAATACGCGCCCACTGGCGACACACAATCTGCCGCCATTGCCCAAGCATTAATACAAATCGCGTTACAAGATTAAATTTTTTTCAAACTTTCGCACATCAGGTTATGGCGATAAATATTACGCGCCAAATCATCGCTGATTATGTTCCAATCAGACGCGCGCCCATAAATCGGCACACACATCATTTGCAGATTGCTATTCTGCGATGGTATATTTTTCGCGCAAGACGCGACGCACATCGCACACGCCAGTATGATAAACCGTTTCATTTATTTTTCCTTGGGTTTCAATTATTTGCGCAGTTATTGTTGTAGTGGCGTATGCATTTTTTATCTGGCATTTTAATTTACCGATTCGCATGCCATTGAAAAAAGCACACACGACCACCAGCGCAATCCCGCATAAAATTAATATTGCTTGTTTCATATTGATACCTTTTAGTTGTTAGTGATTGGTTAGTGGTGGTGTTCGCTGCGCTCACTACTTTATTTACCTGGGTCCTGGGGTCAAGCCCGAGAATGACACAGTTCTTTATTTCTTAAAATACGAACAATGTTCCTAGAATTAAAATAAAAAGATAAGAGTTGTCATTCCACGGCTTGACCGTGGAATCCAGTCATAATAAATGCTGTCGCGCAACGCGCGACACATCTACTAATCACTAACCACTAATTATTCATTGATGCAAAGAAATCTTCGTTGGTCTTGGTCAGGCGCAATTTATCCAGCAAGAATTCCATTGCCTCCAGTGTACCCATTGGGTTGATAATACGGCGCAACACATACATTTTTGCCAATGTATCCTTGCCCACCAACAAATCTTCTTTACGCGTTCCAGATTTCGTGATGTCAATTGCAGGATACACACGTTTATCAGATAATTTGCGGTCAAGAATAATTTCGCTGTTGCCAGTACCTTTGAATTCTTCAAAAATAACTTCGTCCATTTTAGAACCCGTTTCCACCAGTGCTGTTGCGATGATGGTTAAACTGCCGCCGCCTTCAATATTACGCGCAGCGCCAAAGAATCTTTTTGGACGCTGTAAAGCATATGCATCAACACCACCAGTTAAAACCTTGCCACTGGACGGGACACATGTATTATATGCGCGACCCAATCTGGTAATAGAATCAAGTAAAATGACAACATCTTGACCAGCCTCTACCAGACGTTTCGCCTTTTCAATAACCATTTCCGCGACCTGAATATGACGCGCCGCAGGTTCATCAAATGTAGACGAAATGACCTCGCCTTTGACACTGCGTTGCATATCAGTAACTTCTTCGGGACGTTCGTCAATCAGCAACACAATCAATTTTACATCTGGGTAATTAGTTGCGATTGAATGCGCGATGTTCTGTAACATAACTGTTTTACCAGTACGCGGCGGCGCAACAATCAGCGAACGTTGACCCTTGCCAGTTGGCGAAATCAAATCAATCACACGCGCCGACAAACTGCGCCCTTTGTCTTTATCGTCAACAACTTCCATACGCAACATTTCGTCTGGGTATAATGGTGTCATATCGTCAAAAGACACACGATGACGCAGGTTATCTGGATTTCCGCCGTTCACGCGTTCAATTGTTTCCAGTGCGAAATACCGTTCCGATTCGTTTTGTGGTGCTTGGATACGACCTTCTATATAATCGCCTGTCTTTAATCCATATTTTTTAATCAATGCAGGCGACACATATAAATCGTCAGGCCCTGCCAAATAATTACTTTCTGGGGCGCGCAAGAAACCAAACCCATCGGGCATACGTTCCAGAACGCCATCGCCAATCAGTGTGATTTTTTTGTCCGCGGCATAAACACTCATAACCGCAAAACGCAATTGTTTGACATCTAATTGGGCAGGATTTTCAATTCCCATATCTTCCGCCATTTTCAGCATTTGCTGGGGCGTTTTCGCCTTTAACTCGTTCACATGCATAAATAATCCTTTTGGAAATTGGGCAACACAGAACTGTGCGCCTGATTAAGATATCTTTATTATGACATATTTTAAGCCCGAAGTCAAGCAATTAACAAAAACTAGTTATTGTCCAGACTTACATTTTTTCTTGCATTTATAATGTTTTACTGGTCAAATAATAGTATATATTAACCAAAGGAAAAAGACATGGCAGGCAGCATAAATAAAGTTATCTTGGTCGGTAATGTTGGGCAAGACCCACAAGTACGTACAATGCAAAGCGGACAAAAAGTTGTGAGTTTTTCACTGGCAACATCTGACCGCTGGCGCGACAGACAAACAGGCGAACAAAAAGAACAAACCGAATGGCACCGCGTGGTGATATTTAATCCAAACTTGGTTGAAGTCGCAGAACGTATGTTGCAAAAAGGCACAAAACTTTATTTGGAAGGTTCTCTGCGCACGCGCAAATGGCAAAACCAACAAGGCATAGATGTATTTACAACCGAAGTTGTGTTGAATCCATTTATGGGTCAAATGATTATTTTAAGTGGTGCCAAGGCAATGGACAATGCGTCTGGTGGTGAATATGGCGCGGCCCCTGCCCCAGCCGCCGCCCCACGCGAAGAAATTTCTGTCGCCGACATTGGTGATGATATACCGTTTTAGTGGCGAGTGTTAGTGGTTAGTGTTAGTAAAAGGGTGTGCATTCGCACACCCTTTGTATTTGTGTTCGCTGACGCGAACGACATTAAATAAACTGGATTCTCGGGTCAAGCCCGAGAATGACAACCTTTCTTTCTTAATTTTTCAAATCTAGGAACAATGTTCGTTCCTGAATAAAATTATTTTGATATAAAAACTAATTCATATATTTGAATAAATAATAAACCAAATCATAATGGCACGAATAAGAAACAATGTTCGTACATTGAAAACTTAAACACTCCCCCTGTGTCATCCTGGGGCTTGACCCCAGGACCCAGGTAGATAGAGCTGTGAGCGAATGCGAACTCTTATGTCATTCCACGGCTTGACCGTGGAATCCAGTGAATTAATTCCGTCGCGCAACGCGCGACACATCTACTAACCACTAACACTACCCACTCACCACTATTTAGTGTAATAACAATCGCTCGTATATTGGTATTTACCTGTGCTGTCGGACAAGGTGGTGTTTTTTGGAATATAGCACGATGTTATTTCAGTAGAACCAGCTGCGGATTGTCCCTCAACCTCGCCAGACGACGGACATTTGTTGCAACCCGTACTGCCATTAGTAGACGATCCGTAATACCCAGCAGCACACCGATATTCGTATGTGCCACAGCCATTGTTGCACACTGTGCGTCTTTGGTACCCAGCTTTAATAGTAGACCACGATAATGATCCTGAACAATTTAGTGTACATTTTTCACATTCATCATAATCTATGACAATAGATGTAGATGAACATTGTGTACACCTTTCTATTCCGAGCCCAGACATATTTTGAGTTATGCTGCGCCTTTTTAATTGATATCCCGAATTGCACTGTGTACAGTACGGAAAGAGTCCTAACCATTCGTTTGCCTTGTAGCATTCTGGATCTGCGGGGTAAACTCCTTGATAACCGGGATAATAATCTGGATTAGAACAACCTATGTAGCCATAAGCAATTGTTTTACACCCCACGATGCTGGTATTAAACAAAGGCGCTTCGGTAGTAAGAGGACACTCAGAAGTACTGGTGTGGCCATAAGACAGAATAAGGCAATCTGCACTGCACACACTGGGAATTAAAATACACCCCGTTAAAATAGCAATAATTTTTGTTTTCATTGTTTTTGCTCCTGTTGTTTTTGTTAAACAAAACCACCTAAAAATTCAGGTGGTCAGGAGGTTCGAAACAATCGTAAGAATTGTGTGCTTATTCAATATATTCGCAGCCCTCCTGACACAAATATCAGGAGTAATTTTCGCCGATAATAATAAAAACAGGCGCGATGCGCCCAACAAGTTTTCTATTCCGACGCTTACGAACGGGTTTCGACACCCCATCAGTGGCAACCGCCACCGACAAAGTTATTATAGGCGAATTTATTTTTGATGTAAAGGACGATTAGTGGTGAGTTGTTAGTGGCGAGTCAAATAGGAGTCGGGCATTCACCAGACAACATTTTATTTACTGGATTCCACGGTCAAGCCGTGGAATGAATCCGAGTATATGAAAACAAGCGAAGCGCAGTTTGAATAAATACCGAGGATACGCGCAGGCGTTAGCCGAGCGACACATAGGAGTCGGGCATTCGCCCGACACAACTACTACCCACTAAATGTGGCTTATGCCAATGCCATATAAAAAAGCGGGCAAAATACCACCGTATTTTGCCTACTTTTTTAATATGAATTAAAATTCATTAAAAATCTTTATCTTGATTATGAACATCAATACCGCGTCTGAACAGTTCTGC
>CANQCM010000012.1 GCA_947589625.1 uncultured Alphaproteobacteria bacterium | reverse complement strand
TCTGCTTCGCGCTGTTCGGCGGCACGTGCAGCCGATTCAATTTGTAACAATTGATTTTCCAACGCGTTGCGTTCAGATGATTTATAGCCTGTTTCTGATTCTTTTTCAAGTTCTTTTGTATCATCTGATGTTTTTGCTGATTTTTTCTCGGCAACTGCGGGATTTATCAGGTTGTTATAAATCGCGACCGCTTCGCGTGATGCCGCCATATCGCGCCGAATCAGTTTATTGTCGGCCCCAGGAATAAACCATTCGTCCAATTTTAATGCTGTCAATTGCATAATTGGGCGCGTACGCGCGTTTTCAATCCATTTTGGCATAAATGGCGCGTCTGAATAATACCACAACGCAACCCAATATACGATACCCATAACAACCAAACCGCGAATGATACCAAATATCACGCCCAATGTATGGTCGGTAACATTCATAATGCTGTCTTGGATTTTATCGCGTAATTTCTGGTTAAAGAACCCAACCAACATCAGCACTGCAAAAAACACGATGAAATATGACGCCACCAATGTGCCAACTGTTGATTCGTTCAGACCAAACCAACTTTGCAGCCACCCGTCCAAAAACGGCGATGCGAATCGGGCAGAAATTGCCGCGGCGACCCATGACAATGTTGCCACTGTTTCATAAATGCCGCCGCGAATCGTTGCCCATACCGTTGACGCCAAAATAACGCCAATATAGATATAATCCAAAATGGTTAAATCAAACATTTTGTTGTGCCGTTAAAGCTATTATTTCTTTTTGTCTTTTCTGATTAACACAACACCCAACGCCGCAACCAACACAACCAGCAACACATAGAACCACACTGATGAATTGCCTTTATCGGCAGCAGCCGCTTGTTCAGCGGCTGCATTATATTCAGTAATCGCACTTGGGCGGTCAGAATGTTCAGATTTGAATTTTTCTGGATCTGATTCCAATGCTTTTTTGTTTTCTGCCGCGGCGGCTTTATCCGAATCGGACATATCAGCCTCGACCGCGTCACGCAATTCTTGCTGCATAAAATCAGCATAGCCTTGGAAACATTTTTCACCAACAGTTATAACAGGCACACCACCACTTTCGTATTTGCATTTTGCCAAAACATCTTGGAATTTAGGCAAGTTTGCTTCATCAAAAACATTAACTTCGGTTACTTTTAATTCAGGATATTCGTAAATCAATGTTGTGCTGATAAATTCGCGCGCATGATGACAATGTGGGCATGTCGGGGAATAGTATACTGTGATATCAGCAGCAGACGCCGCACCTAGAAATGCAAAACCAAATAATGCAGAAATTAAAGATAATTTTTTCATGTTTTCTCCTTTTGTCGTGTTGAATTATAAAAAATCATATACGCATGGCGCAAGATATTTTTAATAATAATATGAAAAAAATTCCTGTTGTGTTTTTGCGCCGATATTTGCACACTGACACCAGAATTTAACAGGAAAAACATATGTTCACTTTATCACAATTTCCATTGCCATTTGCAGAAAACGCACTGGCACCTTATATTTCAGAACAGACTGTGCGCACACATTATGGCAAACATCTGGCAACATATATCAAAAATCTGAACGATTTGATTTCTAATACCCCATGGGCAGATTTACCCCTGCACGAAATTATTCGGCGCAGTGCGCGTGATGAAAACGCGCGCAAGATATTTAACAACAGCGCCCAGATTTTTAATCATGATTTTTTCTTTCATTGCCTGCACCGCGGAAATACTAGAAATATTCCATACGATATTGCAGTTTATTTCGGTGGTGCTGATAAATTTCGCACACAATTTTATTCTGCCGCATTGTCTGTGTTCGGCAGTGGCTGGGTATGGTTAACACAAGATATGGGTGGATTCAAAATTATCACCACACAAAACGCAGATACTCCTGTGGTGCATGGCATGCGCCCATTGTTAACACTAGATGTGTGGGAGCATGCGTATTATCTGGACTATCAAAACCGCCGTGGCGAATATATTGATGCGTTCATGGACAATTTAATCAATTGGGATTTTGTTGTTGAAAATATGAATTTGTAATTATCTTTTTATCGTATATGACAGGCGTTTTATCAATTGTATAAATCCGTCCGCTGTTTTCGCGGTTATAGTAAATATACAGCACATTTACAACATCATCGCCTGCCCAAGGGTTCGCATAATTTATAACCTGACGTTGCGTATTATATGGAAAAACTGTATGAAAAGTATTATCAAACACGCGCGTATATTTATCGGCAAAAGTCAAACTGGTTATCACATTCATAATGATAATGCCATTTGGCGCAACGCGTGATTTTATGCGTTCCATAAATTCTGCAGTAATCAATCCTTCGGGTACTTGATAAGAATTAGAATACACATCAAGCAGAATAACATCGTATAATTCTGGGGTGTTTTTCAAAAATTGACTGGCATCTGCAACAACGAAATGTTTATTTGGCGAAAGTGTACGATTCAAGAAATATTTTTCAGACACTTCTTGCAAAGTATGTTCTATATCAACAAAAGTATATTCGTTGAAATCATCGTCCAAGCCTGCGGTAAAGCCACCTGCGCCCAGAACTAAAACTTTATGAACGCGGTCGCGTGGTATGGTGTATAAATAAACCTGATTTATGTATTCAATATATTCCGCAGATGTATTTCTGCGCGAATCATATACCGACATCGGCAGTCCGTTCATATTCAGAATTTTGAACCCGTTTGTATCTTGTACCGATATTGTTGAATTCGCATTATTTACAATAATTCCATAAGTCTTGTGCTGGTAATAATCACTGTTGAAATATGCCGTCGTGCCAATCAAAACGATTCCCGCCATACCAACATACCATTTTGGGCGCGATATAATTGCTGAAAAAATTGCCAGCGCAACAACCAAAATAACTGTATTATTCACACCAAGAAACGGCATTAAAATCAATGTAGTCAACAGCGAACCTATGACAGAACCGATTGTGTCCCATGCCATAATATTACCTGTATAGTTCGTGTTATATTTATGCAGACACCGCGATAATAATGTTGTATTAAACCCAAATAAAAACGGCGCAACAGATAAAAATATAATCGCATAAATTGCAGTTTGAATCACGTTTGATGAAACGCCTAATTGATATAATGTGCCAAAATAATTAGTCACCAGTGGAAATGTTGCCGCCAAAAATCCAAATATTGCAATGACAACGAAACTGTATGATAAAACAGATTTGATTTTTTCATCTGATACTTTGGGCGATGAACCCATGAAATACCCTAACGACATAAAGCCCAAGAAAGTACCCATGACAATGCTGGTGACAACTGCACTGGAACCCACCCAGAATCCAATATTACGCAAGACCAATAATTCCAGCGATAAACTGATATACCCATTGATAAAAATTAAAAACACTAACCATGCGCGTGATTTCTTGGTCATATTTATACACCTTTCCTTGCTGATGAAAATGCTAGTAGAAATCAAATTGCAATGCAATCAGTAAATCAACGCGTGTGATAAAAACGAATATCATCAAATTCTGAATATCGCCGAAACATCGCCGCTGCAAAGGGACACAAGGGTATAACCTTGCGATGTTGATTGCGCGCCAATTCGCAGACATGGCGAACTAAATCCAGACCAACACCAGTGTTTTGAAATTCGCCATCAACAGCCGTGTGGTCAATTATAAATTTATCCAGCCCAGAACGTACAAATGTTATTTCGCCAACATGGCGCCCGTCACAATCCGCATTAAAACCTAAACCATTGGTGAAAATTGTATATGTTATTTCTTTGGCCATAATGCACCCCCACGATGACCAAATCATAACACGCGAAATCCAGAATATAAATATGATTGTCTGCCCAGGACAGCCATCATTTTATGGCATCAAAATTCTTGCGAATAATTTTTCCACTGCGACGTAATTCAGTGCCTGCCCCAGGTGTCAACCGCGGCATCATACTGGCGATAACACCGTCTGCGCCAACAATACGCGGCAACGACATTGCAACACCTGTTTTATGCGTGCCGTCCATAATACTGACCGTTAAAACACGATTTTCGTTATTTGCAATGCAACGCACTAAATCGGCAGCAGCCGCACCAATGCCGTCCCATGTTGCCCCACGACCGCGAATAATTTCGTATGCTGCGTTGCGTGTGCGATGTTCAATTGTGCGACGCGTTGTCAGTGGCAATGATATTTTTGTCTGGCGACAGAAATCGTCCAGTGCAACACCACCAATTGAAATTGTCGCCCAATCAATAACACTGCTGTCGCCATGTTCGCCCAAAACATAGGCGTCAATTGATTGTGTTGATACCGACAAATGACGCGACAAAATTGTGCGCAGGCGCGCAGAATCTAACATAGTACCTGTGCCAATAACGCGCCCTGATGCCAGACCAGATATTTTTTGTGCCAACATAACCATCACATCTAGAGGGTTTGTCACAACGATAATTTTAACAGATTTGGCGTCAACATTTTGCATAACGCGCGGAATAATGTCAGAAATGACCGCCGCGTTCTTCTGTAATAAATCAGTTCGCGTTTCGCCCACGCGTTGATTTGCCCCAGCCGCAATAATCACAATATCAGACCCACGAATACCGCGATAATTTGATACTGCATTGATTTTTACATCAAATCCAAATGTTGCCGCATGACCTAAATCTTCGGCAGCCGCAATTGCGCGAATTGTATCGCGGTCAAACAAAACAATTTCATGAACACAGCCTGTGTTTTTTACGGCGGTTGCCACGGCCGAGCCTACTGTTCCAACTCCAATAATTGCAATTTTCATGACTTGTCCTTTTTTGAATATTATACCAAAAATAAACACAAAATAAAACCGCCCGTTTGGGCGGTGTTTTTAATAAGATTTTGCGACAAATACAAATGTCGGGTCGGTATCGTCCAGACAACGGCGCGTAATTTTATATTTTTCCATCATTGCGTCAAATTTTTCATTTGTCGTCAATTCATATTTAATGCGGAAAAATCCAACCGTACCAGATGCCAACGCGTTGTCCAGTGCATCTAAATCCGAAACATTATGAATCATTGTTGCGTTGCGTTTTTCTGCCGTCGCCAACATATCAGATTGAATTGTTGCCAGCATTTCAGACGCACACGCCACCAAATCATCAACAGACATAGATTTTTTAGAATCTTTGCCTAAATCGCGGCGCGTAACAGTTGCCATATTTTCATCCATTTCACGCGCGCCAATTTCAACGCGCAATGGAACACCGCGTTTAATCCATTTCCACATTTTATCAGGCGCGCGCATATCTGTTGTGTCAACCAAAACGCGAATACCATGTTCACGAATACGTGCCCCAATCGCATCACAATATGCGTTCAATGCGTCTGTATTTTCAGCACGCACAATCGGAATAATCACAATTTGATATGGCGCAACCGCAGGCGGCAACACCAAACCATCATCGTCAGAATGCGTCATAAACAGACCGCCCATCATGCGCGTTGATGTACCCCATGATGTTGTCCATGCATGCTGTAATTTTCCATCAGCACCCAAAAATTGAATGCCAAAAGATTTTGAAAAATGTTGTCCTAAATCATGCGATGTGCCTGCCTGTAATGCCTTGCCATCTTGCATAATTTGTTCCAGTGTATATGTATGGTCGGCACCGGCAAATCTTTCTTCGGGTGTTTTTTCGCCCATAATGCACGGTATCGCCAAAACATCGCGCATATAATCACCGTACATTTTGTGCATTTTACGCGCGTCAGCATTTGCCTCGTCATGGGTTGCAAAGACATTATGGCCTTCTTGCCAGTTAAATTCAGATGTACGCAAGAACATACGCGGACGCATTTCCCACCGCATAACATTAACCCACTGGTTCAATTTCATTGGCAAATCACGATAAGATTGCACCCAACGCGACATTGCTTCGCCAATAATGGTTTCTGATGTTGGGCGAATAATATATGGTTCGGTCAATTTAGATTCTGGGTCTGGTTGCAATGTCCCATCAATCATTTTTAACCGATAATGCGTAACCACCGCGGCTTCTTTGGCAAATCCTGCGACATGTTCTGCTTCGCGATTAAAGAAATCAATCGGAATCAGCAATGGAAAATTTGCGTTCAGAACACCGTTTGCTTTGATGCGCCGATCCATTTCATCGCGCATCAGTTCCCATATTGCCCACCCATAAGGTTTAATTGTCATACAACCGCGCACAGGGGCATTTTCTGCCAAGTCAGCCGCCACAATTAAATTTTGATACCATTGGCTGAAATCTTCTGCGCGGGTTGGTGTAATTGCTGTTTTCATAATATTTATCTCTTGTATGGTTTATCTTTATTTTTCATATAGTTCTTGTCCACAATTTCATGCAATGTGGTTGCGATTTGTTTTCTGTCCATTCCCGCCAACAGCGGTGGTGGCAACATCGTAATTTCAACCATCATTCCACCCAGTGCCATAACATGAAAAATCTGGATAAACGCGCTGCGTTCACGACTGCACAGCGGGCCAGTATCTTGCTTGGCATTGGCAAAGTACGCATAATGTTCTGCCAAATCTTCGTCTGTAATCGGCGTACCATCGCGGAACCGATAATGCGTAGTCATAGGTTGCACCAAAACAGGCGAATTTTCAACAAAATTAAACAGTGTGCTTTTGAAAGGTTTAACATACGCGCCGTTGGTGGTTGTGCCTTCGGGAAACAAGAACATCGGGTATTTTACATTCATAACCGCCGATTGAACTTCTTTTAATGCCTCCAGCGCATGTGACGGACGGCGGTCAACAAATATCACACCAAATTTTTTTGCAATCCAACCAACCAACGGCCACGATGCGATTTCTTTTTTGGCAACAAAACTGCCCCCGAAAGCCACGGGGAAAGTCGCGATTTCAAACACCGAAATATGATTTGTAATTACCAACAACGGACGCGTGGTCGGCAAAGTTCCATGAACACGAATCTTTATCGCGCCCATAATCAACAAAACCCGCATAAACACGCGCATATACCACACAGACGCGCGCCCACGGGGCATCAGAATAATTATTGGCAACTGTAAAACAACCAGCAACCAAAACAGCACAAAGCGCACACTGCCATTGATATAATTAAAAATATTTAGCCTTTTAACCCGCCGCACTTGTGCCATTTTTAATCTTCTTGGTTTTCGTCAGAATCGTCAATATATTCTGCGTCTGACGCATCTTCATTTAACATAAACCCGATAACAGAACGCATAAATTTAAACGGTTTTGTCACAGGCATCAACATAAATTTACCAATCGTTTTCATTGCGCCGTCTGGTTCGTTCAAATCTGCCAACGCGTTTTCACGACCCAAGAAATGTTTTTGATACGCACGGTCAATATTCTTGGTTTGCAACATAACAAAAACATCGTATGTATTAAATGGTTTGTCAATAAAAACACCTTTGCCAAATGTTGCCCCAAGGCGCAAATATCCCTTGATAAGCGGTGTCATCTGACGTCGTGCATCTTCTTCATCAACAAATACACGCGGTAAAATGTTCATTTGGGACATTTTTGGGTTAACGCCATCTGCGAAATTTTCATTTAACACTGTGGCACGCAGGCGCAATGGCGACAAATAATTATAATATAAATATGAAATCGCCTGTGCAGATTGTGCAGGCTTGTTGCCAACCCAAGACGCAACACCAAACAACACGCCAATTTTACGACGCACAACAAATTCACCCAGCCCAGCCCACAGCATGCGCATAACCAACGCATTTTCACGATATTCGTGTGCCACACATGCACGGGACATTTCTGCGATATTGCCACTGTATTTTTTTATTTTAGAAATATTAAATTCAGATTCCGTATAAAATCCGCCCATTTTTTCAGCATTATTTCGGTCAATAATACGATAAGTACCGACAACTTTGCCATTATGAAACACCGCCATATATTCGGCATGAGTATCATATTCGTCATATTCTTCGCGCAGACTTTTTTGTTCTTGGGTTGCAGACGCGCCCTCTTCTTCAACAAAGACATCATAGCGTAATTGGCGCACTTGTTTGCGTTCTTCTTTATTTCTGGTTAATCGGACTTCAAAGTCACGAACTTTAATAGCCATACTAAAAATCCTTTTTGCAATTTACTATCAGATTATCAAAGAATCCGCATATTATCAATCGTTTTATTTTTCTTGATTATTTATGGCATATTATATAATCTGACTGGTATATAATAAAAGGAAATTTTAATGAAAGTATCTTCAATTGAACCAATCTATATATGGCGCAGAATATTACACCCTTTATCTGGCACCCAGCGGTCAAAATTCGTTCGCCAGAGTCCATTGTATGTAAAAAAATATAAATTCACACCAGACGCCAAAGATATTGAGAACTTGCATAATATACCAGTGTTTATAATTTCATATGACCGGTTGTCATATGTAAAACAGATGGTTGAAAGATTGCAAAAATATGGCATGACAAATATTCACATCATTGATAATAAATCCAGTTATCCGCCATTGCTAGAATGGTTGAAAACCTGCCCTTGCACTGTTCATTATATGGATAAGAATTGGGGGCACGAAGTATTTTGGCGTTCTGGGCAATTCAAAAAATATATGAAATCTGTATACATTATCACAGACCCAGATCTTGAAATCAGTGATAACTTGCCGCCAGATTGGTTGCAAGTAATGTACACGAAATTAGGCGAATACAGAAACATTACTAAAATAGGATTTCAACTACGGCATGACGATTTGCCAGATACGCCTGAAAACCGCACTTTGAAAGAGAGTATTGCAATCAACCATTATAAAAATCGTTTGACCGCAGAACCTGTAGAAATGTATGTTTGTGATATCGACACAACTTTCGCAATGTATCGCCCTGGGAATCCGCGTCCGTCATCGCAAAAGTTTTATTCTGGTATCCGCGTCGTGGGGGGGGGTACGTATTTAGCGCGTCATCTGCCATGGTATTTTGACAAGAAAAATGCCACCGATGAAGATATGTATTATATAAATCATGCAGATTTAAAAATATCTAACTGGGCGCGCGGCGAAATTGAAAAAGCCAAGAAATAACATAACGTTTTATTTCACTTGCATTTTGGCAATATATTCGCTATGCTGTGGATAACATAAACAAGATTTATGTCTTTGTCTTCAAACGCAAAGGATATGTAAATGTATTTAATCCAATTTTATTGGGGTGTTTTTGGATTTATGTCTCCTGCGCATACTACATGCGACAGGAGGTTTTAATTGTCTGTTTTTGTGACAAAATCTTTCTTGCCCCCGATGGACGAATACAATAAATATATCGCAAACATATTTAACCGCGATATTTTAACTAACCAAGGGCCACTTGTTCAAGAATTACAAAAGAAAATATCTGATTTTCTGGGTGTGGAAAATTTTCATTATTTATCAAACGGCACGATTGCACTGCAACTGGCGCTGGTGGCCTTGGACATCAATGACGGCGAAGTTATAACAACACCATTTTCATATGTTGCGACAACTTCATCTATTTTATGGCAACGATGCACGCCCAAATTCGTTGATATTGAATCAGATAATTTTACGATTGATGTTAATAAAATTGAAAGTGCAATAACCGACAAGACCCGTGCGATTATGCCTGTACATGTTTTTGGTTATGCATGTGATACAGACAACATTCAAAAAATTGCCGACAAACACGGTTTACGGGTTATTTATGATGGTGCACATGCGTTTGGCGCAAAATATCATGGCAAATCGTTATTATCATATGGCGATATATCAACCTGCAGTTTTCATGCAACAAAACTGTTCCATACCATAGAAGGTGGCGCATGTATCGTTCGCGATAAAACCGTATCGGATAAATTGGAATTACAAAAACGTTTTGGGCACACGGGCGACGAGCATTTTATTTTAGGTATAAATGCCAAACAATCTGAATTTCATGCTGCGATGGGTTTATGCAATTTACCATATATGTCGCAAATAATTTCTGGTCGCCGGCGCGTATCAGAAATGTACGACAAATATCTGGACGGTTGTGTTGGACGGCCACAGCCTCAGGCTGGTTTAGAATACAACTATGCGTATTATCCAGTGTTATTCAAAAACGAATCTGAATTGTTAAGAGTGTTTGATGCGTTAAACAAACAAAATATTTTCCCGCGTCGCTATTTCTACCCCAGTTTGAATAAATTGCCATATATCGCCAATGCCACGGCATGTCCTGTATCAGAAGATATATCATCACGCATTGCATGCTTGCCATTGTATTACGATTTAGATACCGATATCGTTGCGCGCATTGCAAACATTATCAAGGAAAACACCAAATGATGACCGTTCGCCAAATCAGATTAAAAATGCTTTGGTACCGCATAACATTAAATCGTGGGCGGGTGCTTAAATGGCGTCAGGTCTATGATATGATGACGCATAACAACATTTCCGTTTCGCGTGATGATTATGACGCAATTGAACTGGATATTGTCGGTCAAAACAATACTATCAAAATTGGAAAGTTATCACATTGCAATGCCAAAATTCATATATCTATATTCGGCGACAACAACACTGTAACAATTGGCGACAATTTATTGGTCAGCATTGGATTAAATATCACCATAGGAAACAATCACCCAAATTTTGGCCCTGTTCAAGACATTCATTTGAATATCGGAAATAATTGCAGTTTTGAATCAACCAACATCATTACATACAATTGTCACAATAATATAACAATTGGTGACAATTGCATGTTTGCATTTGGAATCACGGTTTATAACACAGACGGTCACCCAATATTAAATCGCACTAGAACAAAACTGTTGAACAAGGTTGGCGATTTACAAATTGGTAATCACTGTTGGATTGGCGCACACGCAACAATATTAAAGAACACACATATCGCCAACGATTGTATCATTGGTTGGGGGTCTGTGGTGTCGGGCAATTTTGAAAAAAACAACTGTATTATCGCAGGTAATCCCGCGGTTGCTAAACGTTCTGGAATAACATGGGACGCGAACGGCTGCCGATGGGGGGGGGTACATAAAAAATGAATAAAATAAAAGTTTCGGTTATTTGCATGACATATAATCATGTGCGATTTATTCGTCAGGCACTGGACGGATTTGTTATGCAAAAAACCAATTTTCCGTTTGAAGTTTTAGTTTATGATGATGCGTCTGATGATGGTACATCAGATATTGTTCGTGAATATGCGAAAAAATATCCCAAGATTATAAAACCGCTGATTCAAAAACAAAACCAGTGGCGGCAAGGTATAAATATTTCAATGACACATATTTGGCCGAATATTCGTGGAAAATATGTTGCTGTATGTGATGGCGATGATTACTGGACAGACGAAAACAAATTACAAATTCAGGCTGACTTTCTAGATGCACACCCTGATTATTCATTATGTTTTCATCGCGCCTGTGAATTTTGGGACGACAATTCGCGTCCAGAAAAAATATGGCCAAAAAGAAACGAACGTATTACATTGGAAACATTACTGTACGAAAACAGAATCCCCAGTTGTTCTGTGATGTATCGGTGGCACGATCCGACAAAGATTTGGCCGTCTAAAATTTATCCTGGGGATTGGTTCACCCATCTTGTACATGCAAAGCAAGGCAAATTGGGATATATTCCACGTGTTATGGCACGGTATCGGCGTCAACCCACTGGCATTTCATTTGCAGGTACCATCGGCAAAAACGTATTAAATAATCAATGGGGCATGCATATAGCAAACTTTTTTGATGCCGTTGAAAAACAAATTGCCCCAAATCCACAAGAATATCATAAATTTGTTCGCCATACATTTTGTGATATTGCATGTTCATATGCAGAATTTGGCGATATAGATTCTGCTATTGAAATATTCAAAAAATGTCCCGACATGCTGGCAGATATTGAATCAGACAAACACAATATATACAAACATTGGCAACATAAATTTAATCGCCTGTTGGCGGGTACAGTGGTTATGTTTATCGCATTGATAATTATGTTATTCAAAATAAATTTCTGAGTCCAAGGAGAATATAGTATGAGTATAGCATCATTTAATAATGTTCGTATGCTGGCGCAATCTGTGGTGGTTCCGTCCAAAGAAATAAATATTTATGACGAAGTTCAATATTACAATAACGATGTTAAGCGCGTTGACCGTATGCGTAAAATGGTTGGATTTTATAAACGGCGCGTTTCAGAAAAACCAATGGCATGTGCATATTATGGAATTGCTGCCGCTGAACGGATATTTAACGAAACAGACATCAGTCGCGATTCTATTGATGCATTGATATATATGACACAAAAACCAGACACCAACAATCCATCACCATGCTTTTTTGTGCATAATAAATTAAAATTGTCTGAAAAATGTGTCGCATTTACTGTTAATCATGGTTGCACTGCATGGGCATACGGCATGTATTTGGCATCTAACTTGATACAATCAGGTGCGCATAAACGTATTTTATTAATTGCATCTGATATGCCATCTATTGGTATTTCACCCGAAAACAGAACGCGCGCCCCGTTGTTTGGTGATGCAGGTTCGGCAACCGTTTTAGAATATGACCCAACCGCACAACAAATGTGTTTTAATATTGAAACATATTCTGATGGGTATGAAGCAATTATATCGCCGTTTTCTGGAACAATGGCATCTTTCAATCAAGACGATCCATCAGACCGCGCAGAATTTGATAAATTGCGTGACACATATATATTAACAGAATCTGGTTATAATGCACCGTTACTGGGATGTTTTATGGACGGCATCGCAGTTTTTGATTTTACAATTCGTTGTGTTCCACGCAATATCAAAGCGTTAATGGAATTTGCGTCTGTTTCAGAATCTGATATTGATTGGTTATGCCTGCACCAAGCAAACAAACAAATTATTCAATCTGTTGGGGCTGAATCAGATTTTCCATTAGACAAAGTGCCATATTATGCATTTGAAAATTATGGCAACAACACAATGTGCAGCATTCCAACAACATTAAATACTGTTGTTCGTGATGACCAAAAACAATCCAAGACATTACTATGCAGTGGATACGGCAACGGGTTGTCTGTTGTGTCGTTTATTATGCATATTGACGACAAAACAAAATTACTGGGCGTGTCCGATTGGGTAAAGCCTGATTGGTTTATGACCCGCGACCAATACATAGATTATTGGACAAACAAGATTAAAAATACAAAACACTAAAAAAACTAAACAAACAAAGGATAGAAAAATGACAACACAAGAATTTTTAGTTGATTTCCAAGATGTTCTGCAACGCGATGAACCAGTGACAGCTGATACGGTTCTGGGCGATTTAATTGAATGGGATTCTTTGTCTAAAATGGCAACGATGGCATATTTCAAATCGCATTTCGGCATGGCAATTTCTTTGAATGGATTTACCGATATTAAAACAGTTTCTGATTTAATCGCACTAGCAGGAGATAAAATAAATGATTAAATTTACCCCAGAACAAATTTTTTTAGTAACTGGCGCATCGTCTGGTCTGGGTCAAGGTGTCGCCATTATGTTAAATAATCTGGGTGCCACAGTTATCGGTGTTGCACGAAATCATGACCGTTTGATTGAAACGCGTGATAAATGCGCACACCCAGAAAACTTTTTTATTGAAGAACGTGATTTAACTCTAGACATTGACACATTACCAACATTTGTAAAAGATTTGCGTGAAAAATATGGAAAATTTCGCGGCATGGCACTTTGTCATGGGATTTCAGAATTAGCACCTGCACAAATGCTGACTTATGACCATTTAATCAAAATGTTTAATTGTGATTATTTTTCACATTTAATGTTGGCAAAAGGATTTGTTGACCGGCGTAATAACACAGGCCGTGGCGCCGCATTAGTTGCAATATCATCTTTTGCAGCAGATTCAACAAATCGTGGAATGGCGGCATACGCTGGATCTAAATCGGCATTACGCGCATCAATGAAATGTTTGGCAAACGAAGTATCTAGATTTGGCATTCGTATAAATACGGTTTCACCATCAGATATAAAAACACCAATGGTATTGCGTGGATTTGCATCAACTGTTCGCGGTTATGGTTTTGAAGATTTATACCCATTTGGACTTGGCGAAGTAGAAGATGTTGCAAATGTAATCGTGTTTTTATTATCAGATGATGCGAAATGGATTACCCGTCAAGACTGGGGCATTGACTGTGGTGTCCGGGGGGGGGGAGAAGTGGTAAATGATTAACGTATATGTTGTTGGCGGAAACGGTTTTGCCAAAGAATGTGTTTTTT
>CANQCM010000011.1 GCA_947589625.1 uncultured Alphaproteobacteria bacterium | reverse complement strand
GTTTACACTGCGGGAAAATGCCGGTGTAGCTCAGTTGGTAGAGCATCTCATTCGTAATGAGGGGGTCGTAGGTTCAAGTCCTATCACCGGCACCACAGTTGATAAAAAATTAACCTGTCCTCTTGATTTTTGTGCAGTTTCGTTGTATATATTTATTCCGAATATGAAAAACATACAAATTATCATTATAAAATAACTGGCAATCGCGCTTTGGCGGTGGCTGGGGCGCATATCGCGCCCGTTTTTTATAACAACAGATGGAGATTTTTTATGGCATACCCAAAAACAGAACCCAAGGCTAATTTCCCGTTGATGGAAAATGAAATTCTGGCGTTTTGGCGTCAAGACGATACTTTCCACAAAAGTTTGAATCGCACTAAACTGGGACACCCGTTTTCGTTCTATGATGGGCCACCGTTTGCTAATAACTTGCCACACTGGGGACATTTAAGTGTGTCGGCGGTCAAAGATATGGTGGGTCGTTATCAGACTATGCGCGAAAATTATGTAGTGCGTGAATTGGGTTGGGATTGTCATGGGTTGCCTGCGGAAAATTCTGTGGAAAAAAAGCAAAAACGTATGGCAAAAGATATTGTTGCCACAGACGGAATTGCCGCGTTCTGTGATATGTGTCGCACTGATGTTTTGACATATTCTAACGAGTGGTTGCGGTTTATAGAACGTATTGGGCGATGGGTTGATGGTGGCGACAATCGCGGTTATCGCACAATGGATAAAAATTATATGGAATCTGTGATTTGGGCATTAAAAGAATTATATAATCGCGGATTGCTGTATAAAGACTATCGCGTCAATCCGTACGATTGGAAATTAGGTACTGTTCTGTCTAATTCCGAAGCGTCCAGTGAATATCAAGATGTTGTTGATGACGCAGTAACTGTGTGGTTTGAATTAGATTCTGGTGAACGCGTGTTGGCATGGACAACAACGCCATGGACATTGCCTGCGAATTCTGCATTGGCGGTAAATCCGAATATGAAATATTTGCGTATGCAAGATACTGATGGCGCAGTGTATATCATTGCCGAAACGCGTCTGGGCGCATACGAAAACCAATTCAAAAACACCACAAAAATCGGCGAAGTTATGGGCGCAGATTTGGTTGGTAAAAAATACACACCGCTGTTTGATTATTATGCAGATATGTCTGATTTGCTGTATCATGTAATTGGTGCAGATTATGTTTCTGATTCTGACGGTACAGGCATTGTGCATATCGCGCCTGCATACGGCGAAGACGACTTTTGGGCGGCGAAAAATTATGACGCGAAATTTCCTGTGATTCTAAATGTTGATGATTATGGAAACTTTGATGGCACTGTGCGCGATTGGGCAGGCGAAAATATATTTGATGCCAATCAGAAAATCATGGCGCACTTGCGCGAAAATGGGCATTTGGTCAAGAAAGAACAACACAAGCATTCATATCCGTATGGCCCACGCAGTAAAGAAAAATTGATTTATCGTGCGACAGATTCTTGGTATATTGATGTGCCAAAAATCCGCGAGAAATTGATTGCGAACACTAAAAAAACTCATTGGACATCAGCAGGCGATCGGTTTATGAGTTGGATTGAGGGCGCGCGTCCGTGGTCTATTTCGCGTAATCGTTTTTGGGGAACGCCACTGCCAATTTGGCAAAAAGACGGCGAGTATAAAATTTTTGGTTCAATTGCAGAAATGGAAGAATTTTTTGGTGTCCAAATCAATGATTTGCACCGCCCAACACTTGACGCATTGACGCGTGATGGTTGGACTCGTATTCCAGATGTCTTGGATTGTTGGGTTGAATCAGGTTCTATGCCGTTTGCGTCATTGCATTATCCGTTTGAAAACAAAGATCGGTTTAATGCAACATTTCCTGCGGACTATATTATTGAAGGTCAAGACCAAACACGCGGTTGGTTTTATTCACTGATGGTTTTGGCAACAGCGCTGTTTGATAAACCTGCGTTCAAGACTGTGTCTGTCAATGGCATGATTGTTGATGATAACAAAAAGAAAATGTCTAAATCATTGGGGAATTTTGTTGACCCAACCGAAATCATTGAACAATATGGTGCTGACGCAGTGCGGTTGTTTATATTGGGTTCTAATTTCTTAAAGGCAGAACCTGTTGGTGTTGATTTAGCAGGTAAAGTATTTAACGAATCAATTAAAACGATTCTGACACCGTTATGGAACGCATATCATTTCTTTACATTGTATGCGAACGCTGGCAATATCACCGCTGCCGATGACGCCACATCACAAAACGCACTAGATAAATATATTTTGTCTGAATTAAATGCGCTGTGCATGCTGGTGGGTGCGGCTTTGGACGAATATAAATCAGATGTCGCAGTCAAAGAATTTGTGCAGTTTTTAGATGTGTTAAATAACTGGTATATACGCCGTTCGCGCGCGCGTTTCTGGGACGAAGACCAATTTGCGTTTAATACACTGTATCATGTTTTGACCGTGTTAGTGCGTGCATTAGCACCGTTTGCGCCATTTATTTCAGAATATATTTATAAAAATCTGACTGGCGCAGAATCCGTGCATTTAACAGATTTCCCAATTGCAGAAAATTATGACCATGCATTGGTTGATGATATGCGTCGTGTGCAATCGGTTGTGTCCGTAGGCAAACAATTACGTGAGCAATATAAATTACGCAATCGCTTGCCGCTGAATAAATTGACCGTTGCAGGTGCAGATTTACACGCCTATGCGGACATAATTCAAGACGAAATGAATGTGAAATCGGTTGAATTTATATCTGATGTTAAATCTGTCGCGGACAGTTTTATATACTTGATTACACCAAAAATCGGCGCGCGTTTGGGCGGCGCATTAAAAGAAATTGTGCCGATGGTAAAACGCGGTGAATATAAATCTGATGGCGATAAATTGATTGTTGGCGCGTATACATTGAACAACGATGAATTTGAAAATCGCCTGACGGTGCGCGATGGTATAACGGGTGCAGCGTTGCCAGATAATACGGCGGTTGTTGTGATTGATACAGATGTAAATGCAGAATTGATTGCCGAAGGTCTTGCCAATGACGCATTGCGTTTCATTCAAGATACTCGTAAATCATTTGGGCTTGATGTGTCCGACCGTATCAATATGGAATACAGCGCTGACCCAGCACTGGCAGGTGCGATATCGGCGCATGAAAAACGTATTATGCGCGACGCACTGATTCGCAAAATGAATGCTGGCACAGGCGATATTGCAACCGAAATAGAAGGTTATAATTTCGCAATCACTATTACCAAGGCATAAAATGATAACACCTGAACGATTTTTTACCGCTGTACCGCCAACAATAAATATGAACATTAGGTCTGAATTATTCAGCACCAATGAATTTACTTTCGCGGTGGCGGTAATATTATCGGCACAGGCAACAGATAAAAAAGTCAATGAAGTGACGCCTGCCCTGTTTCGTGTTGCGCCAACACCTGCGCAAATGGTGCAACTGGGCGAAACTGGATTAAAGCAGTATATTCGCGTTATATCGTTCTTTAATAACAAGGCAAAAAACATTATTTCTTTGGCGTCTGAATTAATGGCATATGAAAACGCAAATGACGCGAACTATAAATTTCCAGAAAAATTTCATAGTCGCGATGCGTTGATGACTTTGTCTGGGATTGGTCAAAAAACGGCAAATGTAATAATGAATGTTTTATGGGGCGCGCCAAATATAGGTGTTGATACACATGTTTTTCGTCTGGCGCATCGTTATGGTTGGGTTGACGCGTCAGATAACACACCTGATAAAGTAGAAGAAAAGTTATTACATAAAATCCCGAAAAAATATCACGGCATTGTAAATCATGTTATGGTTTTGCATGGGCGATATGTTTGCCGTGCGCTGCGCCCATTGTGTGATAAATGTCCATTGGTCAAATGGTGTAATGCACCAGACAGAATTTTATAACAAATTATTTTTTGCGTTTTCTAAATTCGTCTAATGATACAACGCGCCCATTGTCTGGCACAGTGTCAGGTTTGTCCGAAAAAGGCAATTCCATATCATTGTCTGCCACCGCGTTTTGCACAGTTTTTGGGTGAAAAGATAACATAAAATCAACAGACGGATCTTTGAATTCAACTAATGCAGAAAACGGTACACGAATAAAAAACGGCCGCCCATCAAAAGTCAATTGCACACCAAATTCTTTGTCAGAAACATTCAGGTTGTTATACGAATATTGCAAAACAATCGTCATAATATCAGGATAACGCATACGCAAAAAATCAGGCAATACAACCCCAGGCGCACGCGTCTTGAAAGTTATAAAGAAATGTGTATCATCGCCCAGCCCGTTAAATTGCGCGTGAATCAGCGCGTCTTTTACAACGGTTTTTAATGCGTTATCTAATAAAGTTTGATAATCAATTTTCGCCATCTGTCATAAGTATATTATTTATTTCGCCATTGTTGCAAGAAACAAATACAGCATCATCAATTCCAGAAAACGCGTCTTTATCAAGACCTGTCGCCCAAACTTGCGCATCGGCATCAGCCAATGCGCCAAATAATCTGTTGCGCGCGTCTGTGTCCAGGTGCGCAGCCGCTTCGTCCAGCAATATCAACGGGCGATGATTTGTTTTTGTATGAATAAGTTTTGCATGTGCCAAAATCAATTCCAGCAATGTTGTTTTCTGTTGTCCAGTACTGGTTAAATTTGCCGGCAGATTTAATTCACGATTAAACACACCAAAATCAGATTTATGTGCGCCGTCAAGAATCATTTTATCGCCAACAATTTCGCGATTTTCATGCAAGTATTGCGAATATTTTCTTTCTGCGTCGGCGGCATTTCCAGACATAATCATTTCTTCCAACATGCCATTTACACTGATTGCAGAATTTTGCAGAAAATAATTCAATTCGCCTGCATATTGTACGCGCGCGGCGGCAACTGCAACCGCAGTGCCTGAAATTTGTGCATCAATTGCGTTAATCCAGTGATTATCGCGTCCGTTTTTTAATGCAAATGCGCGTTCTGATAATAACTTTGCCAGACGCGCCACGCGCCCAGAATGCGTCGAATCAAAACTGGCAGCCAGTCTATCAAAAAATGCGCGGCGGTCGCCTGCGGCGTCAATAAACAATCGGTCTTCGCGTGGGGTTATCCAAACAATTCGCAAAATCCGCGATAAATCCGCCATAGTTGCCGCATCGCCATCAATTCGCGCATGGCGGTTGGCATCGCCCGCGGTATATTCAATGGATATTTGCGTTTCGTCTGATAATTGGGCAACCACACAAAAACCACCTGCCCCATCAAAACGCGCAATATCAGACATGGGTGCGCCACGCAATCCGCGTTCGCCAGATAACATTGATACAGCCTCAAGAATTGCGGTTTTGCCTGCGCCATTGGCACCAGTAATTATAATATTTCGTTTGCCGTATGTGTGAATACGGCTGTATTTATGATTACGAAAATCAGCAAGAGTTAATTTTTCAATCATGAATAAATGGAGGCCTGGGTCGGAATCGAACCGGCATACAAGGATTTGCAGTCCTCTGCATAACCACTCTGCCACCAGGCCATAAATGTGAAAGTATCTTAGGCAAAATTATCTTTTTTTTCAACTGAAAAATGAGTATAATGTATCATAATGTGTTTATGGGGGTCTGAATATGAGAAAATTGGGATTTTTACTGGTTGCGTTTATGCCTGCGCTGGCGTTGGCAGACGATGAAAACTGCGCCACAATGCGCAATGTCCCCGATGGTGAAATCAGCCTGCAACGCGTTGTAGAATTGGGTTTGTGTCGTAATCCTGCGACTGCGGCGGCGTATGCGTCATTGCAATCGGCACGATTTGAAAAGAATGCTGCATATTCGTCATATTTACCGTCTGTTGATATTGGCGGTTCTGCGGGCATTGATTACCGAAATAAAGACTGGGGCGATTGGTCGTATGGTGCGTCTTTGTCGGCGTCTTATTTGATTTTTGATTTTGGGCGGCGTTTGTCTGATTTGAATCAAACACTGGCAACATATCGCGCCACAGGTTTTGAATATGATGAAACAGTTCAAAACTATGTATACAGCCTTGTTGGCGCATATTACGAATTGTTAAATGCAGACGCAGATGTTAAAACAGCGCAATCTGCATACGATGTTGCAAAATCTGCGCGCGATATGGCAAACAAGAAATTCAATGCTGGCGCGGTTGCCAAGGCTGATGTCCTGAAGGCAGATACCACATTGGCAAATCGCGATTTGGAATTAGAACGCGCAAAAAACAATCGCGAAGTAGTCAAAGGCAACTTGCTGACTAAATTGTCATTTCCAGCTGACCAAAACATTGAGATTATGGATATGGCATCAACTTTTGGCACAGACGCAGAAATAAAAAGCATTGATGAATTGGTGGCGATTGCACAACGCCAACGGCCCGATTTACTGCGCGCGTCTGCAAATAAAGACGCGGCATGGCACCGCCGCAACAGTGCATTTTTGCGTAATTTGCCGTCTATTTCGGCGTCTGCATCGTTGGGGTGGAACGACAATAATTTTGGCGGATTGTTTGGCCCCGAATCAGACAGATTAAACGGCAGTATCGGGATTCGCGCGTCAATGCCTTTGTTCGCAGGTTTTTCAAATTTATATGGTGCACGGGCAGCCACTGCGAACTATGAACGCGCCAAAGAATCAGAACGCGATACATCAAACAATGCAACGCTGGATGTATTTACTGCGTATCAAAATTATAAAACAGCGCAAAAAGTGTTAAAGCAAACAAAAACATTGCTGGCGTCTGCGACAGAAAGCGAACGCGTTACCGCAGGCATGTACAAGGTTGGGCGCGCAACAATGCTGGATTGGCAAACGGCGCAATCTGAATTGCTGGACGCACAACGACAAAACAACGCCGCGAAATACGATTTATATGTAAAACGCGCGGCGGTGGCTCTCGCAATTGGTGATATCAAGGTTGGATTAGAGGAGGATATAAATGCAACAAACGAATAATGATAAAAAAGTTGGCTTTTTACATCGGGCGACCCGTTGGATTTGGCGTAAAAAATGGTGGATTTTAATACTGTTATTCTGCCTGATTGGTGGGTGCTGGATTTTTAGCGGTGATGGCGAAAAATCTGAACTGGTGTCTATGGCAATTTCGCGCGGCGATATGCGTCAAGTGGTCAGTGCCACAGGCGAAATCCAACCTGTTAATACGGTAAATGTAGGCTCGCAGGTGTCGGGAACTATTGACAACATGTATGTTGATTATAATTCCAAGGTAAAAAAAGGCGATAAATTATTAACCATTGATCCGACTGTTTTGCAAGCGACTGTTGAAGAATCGCGCGCGTCATTGACATCTGCCGAATCGCGCAGAAATCTGGCGAAAAGCGATTATGAACGCAACAAGATTTTGTTTGACGAGGGCTATATCGCGCGTGCCGAAATGGAACAATCACAGGCAACATATGAACAGGCAGAACAATCTGTAATTCAGGCGCAATCGCAATATGACCGCGCTGTGACAAATCTGGGCTATGCGACAATTGTGTCGCCTGTTGACGGTACGGTTATTTCGCGCAAGGTTGATGTTGGGCAAACAGTTGCGGCGTCTTTCCAAACACCTGACTTGTTTGAAATTGCCGAAGATTTATCAAAAATGCAAATTGAAACATCTGTATCCGAGGCTGATATTGGTGTTATCAAAGAAGGTCAAGAAGTGTCGTTCACGGTTGACGCGTACCCGTCTGAAACATTCCAAGGTACTGTGCGTCAAATTCGCCTGTCGCCAACAACCACATCAAATGTTGTTGTGTACACGGTTGTGATTGATGTTGATAATTCTGATATGAAATTGATGCCTGGAATGACCGCGTTTGTTACCATAATTATTCAAGAACGGTTTAATGTATACAAGGTGCAAAATGCCGCATTATTGTTGCGTAACTTTAATGGCATTGTTGAAGACGCAGGCGACGCAACCCCCAGTACTCATCTGGCAGTTTTGCGTGATGGAAATGTTGTTCTGGTGCCATACACCAAGGGTTTGGTTGGCGCAACAGAAACAGAAATTATTTCTGACGGTCTGCAAGAGGGCGACAGAATTGTTGTTGGTCGCACAGGTCAAACAACCAGCGCAACATCTGCAATGGTACAGCGCGGTATGCGTGGGCCAATGGGCGGTGGGCCGCGTTAATGGTGAACAAAATGAAAAAGAACACCGATAAATCTGAAATTGTAATTTCTATGGACAAAATCTGCAAAAGTTTCCCATTGGAAATGGGTGGCGACCAGCAGGTTTTGTTTGATATTACATTTAATGTAAAATTGGGCGAATTTTTGGCGATTATGGGGCCGTCTGGGTCTGGGAAATCAACATGTATGAATATTATCGGTGCGCTGGACAGTCCGACCACAGGCACATACAAACTGTACGGGCGCGATATTTCAAATATGACATCAGACGAACTGGCGATAATTCGTAATGAATATATAGGTTTTGTTTTTCAACAGTTTAACCTGTTGCCCAAGCGGACAGTTCTGGACAACATAATGTTGCCATTGATGTATCGCGGTATGCCGATGGACGAACGTATTCGCCGTGCGCGTGAAATGCTGGCGCGTGTTGGGTTGGAAAAATTTGAAACTTATTTGCCAACGCAACTGTCTGGTGGTATGAAACAACGCGTTGCCATTGCGCGTGCATTGGCAGGCGACCCGAAATTAATTCTGGCAGACGAACCGACTGGCGCACTGGACAGTAAAATGGGCAACGAAATATTAAAGTTCTTTAAGCAATTAAATCGCGACCTTGGCATTACAATCGTCATGATTACACACGAATTTGACATCGCAAAATATGCTGACCGCCTGATACATATTCGTGACGGACATATAAATTACGATGGGCCAATTCCGAAAAACGATAATAACCTATAATACAGGGCAAAAAAATGACTTTTAACGACATTTTGAAAGAATCATGGCTGTCTATCAGCGGAAACAAGATTCGTTCGTTCTTGACCGTTCTGGGCATTGTTATTGGGGTTATGGCGGTGGTGATAATGGTCGCAGTTGGCGAAACAGTTCAACGTCAGATTACAGACCAATTTTCATCACTGGGTACAAATACGATTATAATTCGTGCAGGCGCGGCGCAATCTGCAGGTGTGCGAACAGGAAATCGCCAGACATTGACCATTGACGATGCGCAATATATTGGTCGCCTGCCCGATGTAGCCGCGGTCAGCCCCATTCAAAACAGTGGCGCACAGGCAATTTATGGCAATAAAAACTGGGCAACATCTATGGTTGGCGTGTACCCAGATTACACCACAATTCAAAACATTGAAATAGACAAGGGAACATTTTTTGATATGTCGGCGGTACGAAATGCGTCTACTTACGCTGTAATTGGGCCTACAACCGCCGAAGAGTTAGGGCTGCCCAGTAACCCTGTCGGACAAATAATTCGCGTCCAGAACATGCCTTTTACGATTATTGGCATTACCAAAGCCAAAGGCGATTCTGCAATGGGCAGCCAAGACGACATGATTATTATTCCGATTACAACCCTGAAAAAGAGATTACAAGGTTCGCGCTTTCCCAATGCGGTAAATATGATTTCATTAAAACTGTTTTCAGATGCCGACAATACACTGGTTATAGACCAAATAACTGCCCTGCTGCGCGACCGTCATAAACTGAAAGATGACGCCGCAGACGACTTTCAAATTATGGATATGAAACAAGTAATGGAAACAATGAACACGGTGACCGGTTACATGAAAATGTTGCTGATTGCGATTGCGGCGGTATCATTGCTGGTGGGCGCAATTGGCATTATGAACATGATGTTGGTGTCTGTTGCCGAAAGAACGCGCGAAATCGGTATTCGCAAGGCAATTGGTGCGCGCGAAAGCCAAATTATCACGCAATTTTTGTCTGAATCTATACTTATTTCTTTTATTGGTTCTATGGCGGGCTTAGTAATTGGTGTCGGCTTGTCCCAAGGTGTTGGTCGTTTTGTTTTGGGCTATAATGTACCATTCAGCATCTGGCCGGTTATTTTGTCTGTAACTGTTGCGGTTGTGGTTGGTTTGGCGTCTGGGGTTGTACCTGCATTAAAGGCGGCAAAATTAAACCCGATTGACAGCCTGCGATACGAATAAAAATCTGGTAAAAAAAATACCGGCATTTGCCGGTGTTTTTTATATATTTTTACAGGCGCATTTTATCGCGCATTTGTGTCAAAGTATTGACCGCCACGCGTAATTCTTTTGCCCGTTTAATTAGGCCCTGTAATGCATAAATACCCTCGACTGTGCCAGATGGTTTTTTGCCCTGTGCAATTGCCATGCCACCTGAAAAATTACGACTGGTTACAGATGTTGCGCTTAAAAACAAATCGCCAATACCGCATAAATCAAGGAATGTTTCAGGTTTGGCGCCACTTTTTATGCCGATTTTAACAACATCATTCCATGCCAGTGTCAATATCATTGCGCGTTCGTTTTCGCCCTTAGACGCAACCGAATTATATCCGCAAATCAGCGCAACTGCATTTTTTCCCACGCCGCATATTTGTGTGCCGATAATGTCTGTTGTTTCAGACAGCACCAATTTATTTAATAAATTACGCCCTATTTCGCGTGTTTTTTTGTTTCCTGCCAGTGTTGAACCTGTGGGAACGCCTTGCGCAACCTCGGCTGCAAACTGTGGCCCAGACAGAACGCCAAAATTACGGCATTTTGGTAATACTTCGCCCAAAATTTCAGACATAAATTTGCCCGAGATATTATCAGCGCCCTTGGTGCAAATTATAATCGGTTGACCGTGCCAATATTCGCGCGCCTTTATCATTGTTTCGCGAAAAAAAGCCGCAGGCGTTACAACCAACCATGTATCGCATTTTTCCATATCTGCCATATTGCGCGTGATTTTCATATTTCGTGGCATTGCGACATTTTCAAATCGCGCATATTCGCCATCATAAGACCACATAACGCAATTTGTGCCACCACGTGCAACGGTGAACCCCAGTGCAGTGCCCCATGCGCCTGCGCCAATAATTCCTGCAATCATTTTAATTTCCTTAATTTGTTTTGAATTTGTGGCACAACAACCAATCCATCATCTGATAAATCAATCGCGCGTAAATATGCATCACGCGCACGGTTTTTGTCGCCGTTTGTTAAATATAAATCGCCCAGTTGTTCAAACAAAGAAGAACAAGTGTTTGCAACATCGCCAACGCGTTGAATTACATCTAGTGCGGCATCTGCGCCTTCGCGTACGGCAACCACGCGCCCAACAGTGTCCCATGCCTGAACATCTGCAGGATTTGTTTGAACCAAACTCATTGCGTATTCGTATGCAGTATCTAATTCGCGGTTTTGTGCAGCCCAAATTTTCGCCTGCAACATTAGAATTTCGCCGTCCAATGGTAACGCATTTGCAGCATCGTGAATATCATGCTGGGCGGCGTCATAATCGCCAAAAACGTAATTTATTTGCGCCCTGCTCTTGATAAAAAACGCGCGTTCTTGGTCGGTTAAATTTTCGTCTGATAATGCGTGTTTTAATGCGCGCATTGCGTCGCGTTTATATCCTTGTTGTATGCCGTGCGCAATTAATTTATTTATAATTGGCACGAACAGCGGATATTCGTCCAGTACGCGCCACATTGCGCGATAATCGCCGTTTCTGTCGGCAATGCGTAGAACAGCAAACGGGTAATATGGGCTGGATTTTTCAATGCGATTGAAATATTTTTCATAATCCCCGTGATTAGTATAAAAATATTGCCCCAAGTAATAATTTATAGAATTTGTGTCTTGTCCAAATTCTGTCCCAGTAATTTGTGCAAACCGCAATAACAATATTGCCAAATCAGAATACATCATAATCTGGGTATGTGAAACATTTTGCACCAGACTAAACGCCAATGCGTTTTTTGTTCCAGAATACACATTCCAATCGGGCAAATTTTCGTTGCCCAGCATAAACATTCCACCAGGCTGGGCAGTAAAATCGTCATGCAGTGCGCGTGCAGCGTCCGTCATATCATTATGTTTATAAAACGCCATAATATACATATAATCGTTGATATTCATAAAACCAACATCAACATCTGCAAAGTTTTTTGCCGCCTTGTCTATTTCGCCCGTTTCAGCATAAATTTGACCGCGAACAAAAGCCTTGTATGAAGTATTTGTTGGCAAATTATCAACGATTTTCAGTGCTGTTTTGGTGTTTTTTGTTGCCACTGCACCCCAGACGCGTAATGGCGCAGTTAATGCAGATTCATCGTTTTTATGACGATTATATAATTCAGCCCAATCATCATTTTGCACCAGATATGCGTCGTAAATCAATCTGGACGCGACATTTTTTTCGTTATGCAATAATTTTACGCCGTCTGGAATGTGACCTGATAAAAAATCTGCCAGATATTTTGTGTTTTGAATGGTTGCATATTCTGTGTCTTGTATTTCATTTGCAAACTGGCGCGCACGGTCAAAATCGTTGACATAAATTGCGTGCTGTGCCGCTAAATACGCGCCATAGCGCGATGTTGGAAAATGCGCATCTGGGTGTGCGTTCTTGTTCGTGCAATGATAAATTGCAACCGATGTAGCCCCGACAACAGCGGTCAGCGCCAGACCTGTTAAAAAAGTTTGTATGGTTTTCATGTGAAAGTATGCTACAATAATAATTATGAATAATAAAGAAAAATTTGATTTATACGCCAAATTGTTGCGCGAATGGTCGGCACGCATGAATCTGGTTGCGCCCAGTACATTAAACGAAATTGAAACGCGTCATTTTGCCGATTCTGCCCAATTGGCGAAATATTTACCGCACGATGTTGATATCGTTGATTTTGGCAGTGGTGCTGGCTTTCCTGGGGTTGTTTTGGCAATTTTAGGCTGGCGCGTTGTTTGTATTGAATCAATCGGTAAAAAAGTCGCATTTTTAACGGAATTACGCGAAAAACTGGGGCTGGGGAACCTGACGGTATATCATGGACGCGTTGAAAATTATGTTTCCGCCCTGCCCCGTGAAAATCCGAATCTTGTTATTACCGCGCGGGCATTTGCGCCATTAGATAAAATTTTAGGTTATGTTCGGAATATAAATTGCCGGCTTTTTTTACTAAAAGGCCGGGAAATTGAATCTGAAATTATGCTGGCAAAAAAGCATTTCAAGTTTGATTATCAGCTTGTTCCGTCTGAAACAGGTGATGGTTTTATAACAATTATTAAAAAATACCGGTAATTTCATGTGAAATAATTTATAATTTCTTGAAATTACTTAATTTTAATATTTTGATTTTATTTCATGTGAAATACACTATAAGTCTTTGAATATAGTAAATTTTGTTGTTTGCTATATAATTGTCTTGACCGAATCGCAGTGTTTTAATATTCTGAAATCATAAAAACGGAAGGATTATATGACACATATAATTGCATTTGCGAATCAAAAGGGTGGGGTGGGTAAAACCACAACTGCAATAAATATTGGTGCGTCTTTGGCGGCAATAAAAAAACGCGTGTTGTTAATTGATTTGGATCCACAGGGCAATGCAGGCACGGGATTGGGCTTTGTGCGCGCATCTCATCGCCAGAGTGTTTATGGTGTTATTATGGGGTCGGCGGGTGCCATAGAAAACATTTTAACAACTGCGGTGCCGAATATGCACATTATGCCGTCATCAATTGCGTTAGCAGGTGCAGATGTAGACTTGCTGGATATTGAAAACCGCGAATTTCGCCTGCGCGATGCGTTGGCGCCAATTATGCCACACTATGATTATGTATTGTTGGATTGTCCGCCTGCGATTGGTTTTTTAACATTAAACGCGCTGACGACAGCGGACAGTGTAATTATTCCGATGCAGCCCGAGTTTTATGCCTTGGAAGGCTTGACACATTTGATAAATTCAATAACCGAAGTGCGTAATCGTTTTAACCCAAAACTAGACATTTTGGGCATATTATTAACGATGTATGATCGCCGCTATGCATTGACCCGTGCGGTAGAAGACGATTTGCGCAAAACATTTGGTGACAAAGTATTCAAGACGGTTGTTCCGCGCAATGTTCGTGTGTCCGAGGCGCCCAGCCACGGCAAACCAGCATTATTTTATGATTTTAATTCGTCTGGCGCACAGGCATATTTGCGTGTTGCGACCGAGGTTGTACAACGAACCGAAGGGGTAGAAAATGTCTAAATTTGGATTAGGTCGCGGTTTGGCGGAAATAAATGCAGAAATGGGCGCGGTGCCAGACATCAGCATTTTAACAGGCACAGAACGCGTGGTGGTGCGCCAAGTCCCGTTGGCACAAATTGGCGCGAACCCAGACCAGCCGCGCAAAACATTTACAGAATCTGAATTGGCGGATTTGGCGGCATCTATCAAAGAAAAAGGTGTTTTACAGCCGATTTTATTGCGCGTGGTGCAAAATCGCCCATATATGTATGAAATTGTTGCAGGAGAACGCCGTTTCCGTGCCAGTAAAATGGCTGGATTGACCGAAATCCCCGCGCTGGTAAAACAAATCAGCACAGAAAACGCGATGGAAATTGCGCTGATTGAAAATGTGCAACGCGAAAACCTGAACCCGATTGAAGAAGCAGGCGCGTATAAAAATCTGATGGAAAAGTGCGGTTATGATTTGTCAGATATTTCGCGGTTAATCGGCAAATCAGAAAGTTATATTCGTAATATTTTGCGGCTGGATTCGTTGCCAGACACGGTTAAAAAAATGGTAGAGCAGGGCGCAATTTCACCGTCGCACGCGCGTACAATTGCAGTCGCAGAAAATCCCGAAGAATTGGCGCATAAAATTATATCGGGTGGCTTGTCGGTTGCAGATACTGCTGGCGCGGTAAAGCAATCGCGTCGCGCAAAAACCAGCCGTGCATATCAGGCAAACACCTTGTCGCCGTCTGTTGTGCGCGAAATTGAATCGCAAATTTCTGCATCAATTGGTGTGCCTGTAAAATTACGCGAAAAACGCGGTGGCTCAGGGCAAATAGAATTAAAATTTGCAACCCGTGTTCAGATGGAAGAATTAGTAAAAAAATTGACACAAAAATAACAAAAAAATACCGACAAATGTCGGTATTTTTTGTTATTTATAATAGCAATTGCTGGTGTATTCGCCCGAGCCTGTTGTATCAGAAAAAGACCGTGCATAACACTCTGTGATTTTTGTTGCACCCTTGTTTGATGTGCCATCAGATGGGCATTTTATGCATGTACCGCCTGTTGATGGGTCGCCATAGTATCCAGCATCACAAATACAGCATTCTTTGACACTAGTACCACATTCTCTGTTGTTTCTCAGATAACCTGTGGGACAGCCGACACTGCTACAATACATATCGTGATCAGCATAACCATCGCTGTTCAGGCAACTACAAAAGCGCCCAATAGAAACGCCTCCGTCTGGGTTATTTGCGCAACCCAGACCGAGGTCTTGACGACAATCAGAGTCTTTTTGACAAGCACCACCATTGCCTGTGCCACCAGCAAATGCTGCACCAGTCACAGACACCAGCAAAACGCCAGCAATTAAAGTATATTTATTCATATTGTTTTACTCCTGTTATTTTTGTTGAAACAAAAAACCACCAGAATAATTTCAGGTGGTCAGGAGGCTCATAACAATTATCTGAATTGCGTGCTTATTCAATATATTCGCAACCCTCCTGACGCAAGAATCAGGAGTTTTTTTATCGTGATAAAATGTTGCAATACGCATTCATTTTATTTCACGCAGATATAAGCGGGTTATGAGGCCCCATTATGGCAATACACCACAACAATTGAATTATATATCACGATAAATAAAATTGCAACCTCGCATAAAATAACAAAAAAACACCGGCAAATGCCGGTATTTTTTCATTGCTGATTATGCAATTATTTAACAGTTGTTGTTGCGTTACGATTCCATTTCCAGACATCTTCGCCTGTACCTTTGACCCATGGACGTTCTTTGCCATAAGAAATGGTAGAAATACGCGATGAATCAATGCCGTCTTCAACTAACACAGCCTTGGCAGCATTTGCACGACGTGCGCCCAGTGCCAAGTTGTATTCTGTAGAACCGCGTTCGTCGCAATTACCAGCCATTTGGATTTTCACATCTTCGTGATTTTTCATATACAGCGATTGACCCAACAGGTTGTCACGCGCAGCATCTGAAACATCGGCAGAATTAAATGCGAAAAATACGCGTTGTTCGTTCAAGTCAGCAGGTTCAACGATTTTAGAAGAACCGCAGGCGGCCAGAATTGATGCAACACCAGCCAACATTGCAAAGTTTTTTATTTTCATGAAAATACTCCCTTGAGTTTCTGTTACTCGTGGTATAGTCTATAATATAACAGGCAAAAAATCAAGGGAAATCAAAATGGCAGATTATGATTTGCGCGATTTACAATTGGCTGGCGTTGCATGGGAATTATGCGATACGCCGTTGGTGTCTAATGCAAC
>CANQCM010000010.1 GCA_947589625.1 uncultured Alphaproteobacteria bacterium | reverse complement strand
GTCAAGCCCGAGAATGACAACTCTTTTCTTTTTATTTTAATTCTAGGAACAATGTTCGTATTTTAAGAAATAAAGAAAGTGTCGCTCGGCTAACGCCTGCGCGTATCCTCGGTATTTATTCAAACTGCGCTTCGCTTGTTTTCATATACTCGGATTCTTTCCACGGCTTGACCGTGGAATCCAGTGAATTAATGTCGTCGCGCAACGCGCGACACCACTACTAACCACTAACACTACCCACTCACCACTACTTACTATAATAACAATCGCTTGTATATTGGTATTTACCTGTGCTGTCGGACAAGGTGGTGTTTTTTGGAATATAGCACGATGTTATTGCGGTAGAACCTGCCGCAGATTGTCCATCAACACCGCCCGATGATGGGCATTTGTTGCAACCTGTACTGCCATTTGTGCTGGTTCCATAATAACCTGCAGCACATCTGTATTCATCTGTTCCACAGCCATTGCTGCACACTGTGCGCTTTTCGTATCCCGTTCTAACAGTAGTCCACGATGTGTCAGATGTACAAGTTAGTGTACATTTTTCACAAACCTGATATGTTGCGTAACCAATGCCATCTGTACAACTTGACCCACAAACAGAAGTTACGTCTGATCTTATATCATATTCGTGGCTGCGAGTTGTTAATTTATATCCCGAATTGCAAGCTGCACAGGTGGGCGATAGTCTCAACCAACTTGTTGCCATACCACAATCACCAATAGGTGTTGGGTCTGGTAGTCTTGGGATAGTACTGAATGAAGAGTTGCTGGGTTTATAATTTGAATTACGGCAACCGATATAATAATAACCAATTGTTTTACAATTCTTATTAATATCATTATCAGTGTACAAAGGTAGCTCATAAAGGCTAGAACAATCTGGACTCTCATGCAGTGAAGATGTAACAAGGCAATAATCTGCACTGCACACACTGGGAATTAAAATACACCCCGTTAAAATAGCAATAATTTTTGTTTTCATTGTTTTTTACTCCTGTATTTTTGTTGTTAAACAAAAACCACCGAAAAAATTTCTGGTGGTCAGGAGGCTGATAACAATTAGATGAATTGTGTCGCTTATTCAATATATTCGCGTACCCTCCTGACCATAATGATTCAGGAGTTATTTCTCGCCGTATAAAAAACAAGGCGCGTTGCGCACCTTATAGTACTTTTTTTCTCAGCGCATCTAACGGGCTATCAGACCCCATCAGCGGCAACCGCCACCGACACAGTTATTATAGGCGAATTTATTTTTGATGTAAAGAGGGATTAGTGACGAGTGTTAGTGGTTAGTAGATGTGTCGCGCGTTGCGCGACGAATTAATAGACCTGGGTCCTGGGGTCAAGCCCCAGGATGACACAGGGGAGTGTTTAAGTTTTCAATGTACGAACATTATTTCTTATTCGTGCATTTTTATTCAGACACGAACATTGTTCCTAGAATTGAAACATTAAGTAACAGAGGTTGTCATCCTGGGGCTTGACCCCAGGACCCAGGTCATAAAAATGCTGTGAGCGAATGCGAACTCTTATGTCATTCCACGGCTTGACCGTGGAATCCAGTCATTATTAAAGTAGTGAGCGCAAGCGAACACCTTATTCGCCAACAACTAACACTACCCACTAAAAATGCCCCGTTCAGGGCATTTTTATTTCACTTTTTTCAAAACCAAACTGGCGTTGGTGCCACCAAAACCAAAACTGTTGCTGATTGCAACATCTACATTTTTGTGTTTTGCCACATTTGGTACTAAATCAAAATCGCCCACCGCGTCTTCTGGGTCGGTCAAATTAATTGTTGGTGGCATAATGCCGTCGCGAATTGTCAAGGCGGTAAATATCGCCTCTACCGCGCCAGCTGCACCCAACAAATGACCTGTCATTGATTTTGTTGATGACATTGATACAGGCACGCCTGCGAACAAAGTTTTCACCGCCGCCAATTCGCCTAAATCGCCCAGACCTGTTGATGTACCATGCGCATTGATGTAATTAACATCTGCTGGGGTCAGACCTGCATCATTCAGTGCCGATTGCATTGCACGCATGCCACCTTCGCCATTTGGTGCAGGCGCCGTGATATGATGTGCATCGCCAGACATACCGTAACCTGCGACTTCGGCATAAATTTTTGCGCCACGCGCAACGGCATGTTCGTATTCTTCCAGAACCAGAACGCCCGAACCTTCTGCCATAATAAAACCGTCCCTGCCCTTGTCCCATGGACGCGATGCACCCGCAGGGTCATCGTTGCGTGTAGATAATGCCTTCATTGCAGTAAAGCCTGCGACACCGATTTTGCCAACGGCGGCTTCGGCACCACCAGCCAGCATTAAATCTGCATCACCATGTTGAATCAAGCGCGCAGCTTCGCCAATAGAATGCGAACCTGTGGCGCATGCAGTAACCACAGAAATATTTGGACCCTTTAATCCATATTTAATAGAAACATTTCCCGCCGCCATATTGATAATAACCTTTGGGATAAAGAACGGGCTGATGTGACGTGGGCCGTTTGTATATAATTCTACACAGTTATCATAAATAGTATTTAATCCGCCAATGCCCATACCGATTGACACGCCGAACCGTTCTTTGTCGCCGTCATAATCAATCAAGTTCGCATCACGCATAGCCTCGTCTGCGGCAACCATTGCATAAACAATAGACTTATCCATTTTGCGCTGATCACGCGGATCAACAATCGCATCAGGATTAAATTCGCCAGCGCCTGTTCCCACCACAGGCAAGCCTGCAATTTGCGACGCCAAATCAGACGCATCAAATGTATCAATCTTGCGCACGCCAGATTTGCCATTGACAATATTTTTCCATGCGTATTCAATTCCTGTTCCAACTGGTGATACAATACCCATACCAGTAATAACGACTCTTCTCATATACAAATCCTTTTATATGTGTTGGACGTCAATATAATATAACCTTTTCTGCGTCAGGTACAGAAAAAAAATCCGCCGCAAATAAAAATCTGCGACGGGACACTTGTAATGAAACAAGATTATTTTTTATGTGCATCGATGTATTTTACTGCATCGCCAACTTTTTCCAGTTTAGTTGCATCTTCATCAGGAATTGTGATATCAAACTGTTTTTCCACTTCCATAATGAATTCTACAACGTCCAAAGAATCCGCACCTAAATCGTTAACGAAAGATTTATCTTCTGTTACCATTTCAGGTTTAACACCCAACTTTTCCGCAACGATTTCTTTTACTTTTTCAAAAGTAGTCATTTTTTATCCTTTGTTTATGTTAAATTTCGTGCCCATACCAAGACATCTTGCATTAAAACTATCATTTTATAGCATTGGTGTCAAGAAATATAACAAACTATAACAAAACTTGACAAATAAGTTTCAGGATTTTATTCAAATATTTCATTAACCAAATTGTTCATATTTTCGCGGAATTCTTCCCTATCTGATGCCCATATCAGGTGCCGCATCATGAACTTATAAACATCGTCCATTGTCAAGTTTTCAATACCTGCATCATGTGCAATTTTGCGCCATGCGGTGCGCGGGTCTGTTAAATGTCCGCGTCCGCGACCACGAAAAACCCACTTGCCGTCTTGGTCTATATTTTGCAATAAAACAACTGCGGCATCTGCCAGCGGACGATCGCGCCATGTATATTGATTAAAATCTAAATCAGACCATTGCATTGAAAAAATCGCAGATTTCGGCGCAAAACCATATATCAACATTTGAAATGCTGCGCGTAATGTAGGTGATTCTTGTTTTTCTATTACATGCATCAATCGCACCAGCCCAGATTTATTTAACGGGCGCACACGGCGATGTTGCACAACCTTGGGCATATCGACAATTGGGTTTTCTTTCAAGTATCCCATTTCAATGGCATAGTTAAAAATGCTCTGTAATAATTCTTGCATACGGCCTGCAATCGCGCGTCCGTCAATGCCGTCAATCACACGTGAAATGTCGTCCGCGGTGATTTCAGAAATATTTTTTTCAAACAAACCACTTAAATGACGATTTATTGCGCGCACCAATTTTTCACGCGAATATTCGCGACGGCGCACCCGATTTGCCATATACACAGACAAAAATTTTTTGAATGTTATTTGATGTCGGCGCACAGGTGGTGGCGTGGCTGCTGCGGTCAAGACATCTGCCACCGCGGCACGCGCCGATTCAATATCCATTTCTGGCCAATTACCAATTATGATTCTTTTATCGCGCCCATGAACGCGTTTTCTGACAAAGAAACTTTTAACCCCATGACTGGTTATATACATTCTTAAACGCGGTTCAGAAATATCTTGGACAACATCAAACCCAGACGCTGGGGCTGGTAAATTGTCCAATATATACGGATTAAAAAAGAACTGATGTGCCATCGCGGCCACCTTTGGTTAAGATTTATTTTTCGCGTACCAATTTATTGCGCCAGAAACTTTTGCATTTTAATATTGCATTGTTTAATTTTTGTTTGGCAATTGTATATTCACGATTACGCAAAGCATATGGGCATTCAAGTTTTATACACGCCTCGGCACCGTCTGAAAAATCTTTACAATACTCAAAATTAGGCGAGACTTCATTAAACGTAAACGATTGCGTACTATCCATAAATGCATAAACCTTGACGCAACTGGGGCTTTTTTCCATTTCCAAAATATCAGCACCACTGTTCATAAAACCAAAACTTTTCATCAGCATGCTTTCTTTTGCCGCCAATTCATTGCGCGCCAATTTGACCAACGAACGCAATTTGCAAAATTCACGCCAATCAGATTTTTTCATTTTCCAATCAGTAGCCATCAGATAATTCCAAACAGATTTTGCAGACATTTTTTATCCTTTTAGTTAGATACTTTCAGTGCGTTTATAAACGCGCTTTGCGGGATTTCAACATTGCCAAAGGTACGCATACGTTTTTTACCTTCTTTTTGTTTTTCCAACAATTTGCGTTTACGGGTTATATCTCCGCCATAGCATTTTGCCGTAACATCTTTACGGTATGCCGCGATGGTCTCTCTCGCAATAATCTTGCCACCAATTGCCGCCTGTAACGGTATTTTGAACTGATGACGCGGAATTAAATCTTTTAATTTTTCAACAATCTGTCGACCGCGTTTTTCTGCCGCCGACCGATGACACATAAACGACAGCGGTTCTACATTTTCATCATTAACCAGAATTGAAACCTTGACTAAATCAGACGCTTGATAACCTTGGACAACATAATCAAACGATGCGTATCCAGACGAAATAGATTTCACACGGTCATAAAAATCAAACACTATTTCTGCCAATGGCAATTGATATACCAACACTGCGCGATTTCCAACATAAGAAATATTTTCTTGGATACCGCGCCGTTCCGCACACAGCGACATTATCCCGCCCATATATTTATCAGGCATCATAATTGTTGCACGCACCCACGGTTCTTCTATTGATGATATTTTTGTTAAATCTGGCATGTCCGCAGGGTTTTCCAAATCAATCACACTGCCATCGCGCAAATGCACCTTGTATAAAACGCTGGGTACAGTATTTATCAGTGTTAAATTAAATTCGCGTGCCAGCCGTTCGCTGATAATTTCCATATGCAGTAATCCCAGAAATCCGCATCGTAATCCAAACCCCAGCGCACTGGATTTTTCTGTTGTGAACATAAAAGACGCATCGTTTAATGCCAGTTTTTCTGCACTGTCGCGCAGGTTGGGATAATCGTCAGCCTCTACTGGAAAGAACGATGAAAACACTACTGGCACAGACGGCTTGAACCCTGGCAATGGTGCGCCACCGAATCGCGCGTCTGTGATTGTATCGCCCACTTTGCAATCATGAATTGTTTTCATGCCTGTGATAATAAAACCAATTTCACCAGTATTCAGGCAATCTGTATCAACCATTTTCGGCGTAAAGTATCCGATTTTTTCAACGGTATATTCTGCCCCTGTGGCAATAAATTTAATCTTTTGCCCACGGGTCAAAGAACCATCAACAACACGCACCAGAATAACAACCCCCAGATAAGAATCATACCACGAATCAACCAACAGCGCGCGCGTTGGCGCGTTTTCATCGCCATGTGGTGGGGGCAATTTATTAACAATTTCTTCCAGTAATTCTGGCACACCTGCCCCTGTTTTGCCAGATACACATAACGCATTTTGTGCGTCCAGCCCAATAACATCTGCAATTTGTTCACGCGTACCCGCAACATCACTGGACGGCAAATCAATTTTATTTAACACTGGCAACATTTCCAAATCGTTATCCAACGCCAAATACGCATTTGCCAAAGTTTGTGCCTGAACACCTTGGGTTGCATCAACCAGAATCAGCGCGCCTTCGCATGCCGCCAAACTGCGCGACACTTCATAAGAAAAATCAACATGCCCAGGCGTATCCATTAAATTTAATTGATATTTTTGCCCATCGCGCGCTGTATAATTTAACCGCACAGTTTGCGCCTTGATTGTTATACCGCGTTCGCGTTCAATATCCATAGAATCCAAGACTTGCGCCTTCATTTCGCGCGATTGTAATCCGCCCGTAATTTCAATCAGGCGGTCAGATAAAGTTGACTTGCCATGGTCAATATGCGCAACGATAGAAAAATTTCTAATATGCGATTGTTTCATCTTGGCTGCCACCCTAATCACTAACAACTAACCACTACCTGCGGCAATGGTACACCAGTATAACTATTGTCGCAAGTATTTTATTTCAGGTTTTTTAACAATTCGTCAATGCGACCTGCGCGGTCAAGTGTGTCATCGTATTCAAATCGGATTTCTGGCACATATTTTTGATTTAATCGCGCCGCCAATTCAAATCGCACTGTCTTGGTAACCTCGTCAAGGCGCGCCTGAACACGCGACACATCTGGGTTGCGCGAATAATAAAACAAACGTACAAATTGCGCCCCACCACGCGCCATCGCGCCAACCAAAGAAACGCCTGAAATCAATGAATCCTCGCTATATAAATCGCGCAAAATTTCTGCGACCAGTGTTTGAACTTTTGCCGCCATGCGTTCAGGACGATTAGAATTTGTTTGTTTTTTCATTTAATATCTCGTTTTTAGTAATTGTAAAATATTATATAATAATTTACAATCAACTAAATTCTAAATTCGGGGGAATTTTTATATCATGAAATTTGCAGAATATCTTTTGAAAAAGGCTGAAAAACCAGCATATTTTTGGGTCGTATTCCTGATGACCGTATGCGAAAGTGTGTTTTTATTTGTACCACCCGAAGTATTCATGACACCTGCAATCATTGCGAATCGGCGCCGCGCATTGCCAATAACAGTTGCCGCCGCACTGGGTTCTGTGGTGGGTGGCGCCATCGCATATACAATCGGTGCGTGGTTGTGGGAATCAGTGGGCATGTGGCTTATAACGACATTTTCAAATCCTGCGCTAATTGAAACAACCATCAAACCGATGTTCAGCGAATATGGCATATTCATAATTGTTCTGACCGCAGTAACACCGATACCGTACAAGTTATTGGCACTGTGGCTGGGGTTTATTGGTTATCCGCTGTGGATATTTTTGGTTATTTCAACATTTTTCCGCACATGCCGATTCGCCCTGATTTCAACATTGATATATTTTTTCCAAGAACGCGCAAATACAATTGTAAAAAAATATTTCTGGCCACTCGTAATCGGCGCAATTATTGTGGCGGGTCTGGGCATATTGCTGGTATCATTGTTTTAGTGGCATGTGTTAGTGATAAGGGTAAAGGGTGTGCATTTGCACACCCTTTTTATAAGTGTTCGCTGCGCTCACTACTTTAATAATGATTGGATTCCACGGTCAAGCCGTGGAATAACAAATGGTAGTCGGGCATTTGCCCCGCGGTTACATTTTAATTGAATTGGTCGTTATAACAGGTTCGTTAAATTTTTCACAATATATACCCTTGAACATTTCCAAGGTCACCTTTTTTATCTTTTTACCTGACAGTTGTAAGTCGCCATAAGTTATGTTATAACCGCGTTTCATTTTACCGATAGACAGTTTATCTACAATCTTTTCAACATCAGAACACATTGTCGTTGTGGTGGTAAGTAAACATGAATTTTTGTCGGCGGAATAAGTTGCAGAAATATCAATGCGCCCCAGCATATTGCCAGATGTTGGATCCACTTGAACAAATTCGCCGCGACCGCTTGATGCAACTTTCAATTGCTTTTCCAGATTTGCGCCGTTAATAACATAACTCATTGCGTAACCTTCGCCTTGTAATCCAGTCACAGCCTCGCTCCCGAAATAGTCTTGATATGGTGTGCTGTTATCAAATTTGGTGCAAATACCTGTTTCAGGGTCTTGTTCCAAACAATCCGGTTCGCTGTCTGGATTGGTTGCCATAGCTGCACAGAGCGCCATTTTCATTGCGTCATTTTGGTCTTCGATGGCGGCAGATACCAGTTCGTCATATTTTTTATCATAATTCTTTTTTGCCTGATCCAAACCAGAATTTATAATCGCAATTGCGGCAGAATCCATCATATGCGGAAACTTTATCGCATTAGTAGGTCTGCCAGTGCTATCTGTATCTATTGACTCGCCCTTAATACCGACACGCCGCACATCGCGCCCATTCAGACACATATCAATTTGTGGATCGGTGGCGATAATATTTATTTTTTGCGAAATTGTACTCGCCACAGATTCCAATGATGCTGTTACGCGGTCTACAAGTTGCTGATCGCCATCTTCCAAATGCTTTTTATAACCATTAATATCTATGTCATACACGCCGAATTTTACATTTGTATCTTTAGGGTCTGTAGATTCTGTAACCTTGGAAACTTGTAAATTGCCGAACGAAACCAAGCCTTCTATGACTGTATCGCCCGCATTATTTTTATAACTTAATAAACTTTCTGTTCCGATAACAGAATCATCTGCGAATGCCATATCGCACGACAAAGTGTCGCCGCAAACTTCAACCATTTTTTGGGTTAATTTGTTCTGGCACTCAGATAAGAAATTATTATCGATATTGAGGAAAATACCCTGAACCAAAGAGGCAAGTTGATCATATACAGCATCATCGGTAATATTATCCTCGCCATAAACCTTCTGACAACCAGTAAGTTTTTCATAAGGACACATACGAATAATAGTATCAGTGTCTAATCCAATACATTGAGTATAGTCTTGGCCACAACGGTCATCAGATTGGAGACACTCTTTAAGTTCAGTGGTACAAGAATCGACACGCATAGAAGCAAGGCGAGCGACGACATAATCCCAGATAACAGACTGTTGAGCAGCGGTTTCAGAGGAAGCATCAATACCACAGTTATTAAGAGGAATCTTACAAACATTTAACATAGCGCCAGGACGAGAAAGACACAAATCATAGGAACCATCGGGGTCATTTGGGTCAATATTATCTTTACAAGCCTTTTGGAAACAGTCAGAGATATTGCCAATACAGTTTTGTCGCGCGTTATCTTCGGCAATCAATTCTGCCGATTTTAATTGTGGTGCAACTTCTTTCAAGAATGTATCCCACACTTGATCTTTGACCGCAACGCAAGATTTCGTGACGCCATCGCACAGTGGCTTTTTCGCCATCAATGTGTCGTATGTTGACCCAGAAATCACGATTTCCGCCGTTGCACCTTTAATCTTGTAATCTTTGTTTTTGCCTTTCTTGGTTGCTAAACTGGTTGTGTCCAGCGCAGACACTGATGCGCAATTGGCAAAATCAGAACCGCACCCGCCGGTTGCAATCATACAGTTCTTAAATTCAACTGTGCATTGCCCCAAGTCATATTTATTTGCAGACCGATATTGTTCCAGCGCCGCATTGCGCAACGCTTGTTCGGCGGCGGCTAACTTTTGGCTGCTGGCGGTTTTCTGTTGTTTCAAGCTGTTTTCATATGCCGCGCAATCGTTACGCACGCGTTGCGAATACATCAATTGCAACATAGACAAATCAGATGCACATTCTGGCACCTGGGCAACGCAAATTTCAGACGCCGCGCGATACAACGCATCGCCTTCTTTACCTGCCAGTGGATCAACCATATCAGAATCTTCAAAGATGCTGATATCTTCATCAAATGTCTGATTCCACAAAGACAAATCCAGCTTGCGGCGCGAATTTTCTTCTTTTTCTTTTGCAACCGCCTGTGCTGCCGCGTTTGCATTTGCGATTGCCGCGTCAGCATCATCGCCCATTTCCAATCGTTCAACACCCGCAGTTGCCATTTGATAAGATTGCTGGTCTAACTTTTCAATTTCCGCCAGAACTTCATCAAGTTCCGCGTTTTTATCGGAACAAATACACCGTCCACCTGTTTCGTTTTCCAGCATACAGAAAGAATCCATACAGCCCATATATTTGTCTTGGCATTCTTGGCTGACTGTTATATTTTTTGTTGCAGTTGCGACCTTGGTGCCTGTGCCAACAACTTTCTGGGTTGTCGCCGCGCGTGCAGATACAGTTGGTGTTGTCGCACTGCGTGCCGCAGTTGTACGCGTTGCCGCGCGCGCCGCCACAGTGCCTGTACTGGTCGGGGTTTTGGTTGCACTGCGTGCTGCAGTTGTTCGGGTTGCCGCGCGCGCATTAGTTGCGGTTCCAGCCGCCCCAGAACGACCAGATGTCGTATTTGCAGCAGCTGGGGCAGCAGACGGCACACTGCGCCGCGCCGTTGCACCATTTGCACCACATACAACAAAAGCCGCCAAACACGCGAAAACCAAGTATTTTTTCATAGAATCCTTCCTTACTAATGTATATATTTTATCAGATATCAGGATTCAAAACAAACAAAATATACGCGCGCCATGAAAAAAAATCCGCCGAACGGCGGATTTTTAATTTGCAAATTTTTTGCTTTATTTGCCTGTTGCGCGACGACGCACTGCAGATGTTTTTTGCGTTGTAGATTTTGTCGCTTTTGCATCTGTGCTGCGTGTTGATTTTTTATCGGCTGTGGCGCGTGGTGCGCGTGCAGTTGCGGGCGCAGATTCTTGTGCCACAGGTTCTGCATTTTCGGCAGGTTTTGCCACCGGCGCCGGTGCTTTTTTCGCATTTACATCACGGTCAACCAATTCAATAATAGCCATTGGTGCCGCATCACCATAACGGAACCCAGCCTTTAACACACGAGTATAACCGCCATTGCGATTTGCATAACGCGGTCCCAAAACAGTAAACAATTTTTTCACAGTTGCTGCACTGCCGTTGCCCAATTCAGCTGCGATTAAACGGCGATTTGCGACAGAATCAACCTTGGCGCGAGTAATCATTTTTTCAACGACACCGCGCAGGTCTTTGGCCTTGGGTAATGTAGTTTTGATTTGTTCTTTTTCAATTAAATTTTTTGCCAGTCCGACAAACATTGCTCGACGCGCATTAGTATCGCGATTAAAAGTGCGACCTGATTTATTGTGTCTCATGACTACTCCTTTTTAAGTAATTTGTTTCTGCCCCGATGGGGGATTGAACATTTCCACGACCTGAACAAGATGTCAGCACCGTGGGATTAAACCTGCCCTATGTTAACATAATTTTCCCACAAGGCAAGGAATAAATATAGCGACAGCCGCCCACAGAATTTAATTGTAAATTCATTAGAGTGCGCCAGATGGCGACCATTGGCGATGGCGTAGTGTAGTAAACCTACATGAGCCATCGGCAACGGCGCCAGATGGTGTGCTATAATGAATTTATTTGTAGGGGTCTTCGTATTTTTTGGCTAACTCCGCAATATTTTCTGGTGGCCAACCTGGAACTTCCATGCCTAACCCCAGCCCCATGGCTTCCAATTGTGCTTTGATTTCGTTCAAAGACTTGCGCCCAAAATTCGGCGTTTTCAACATATCCTGTTCGGTCTTTTGAACCAGTTCGCCCAGCCAATTTATTTTGTCGTTTTTCAGGCAATTGTTTGCACGCACAGACAATTCCAATTCGTCAACATGCTTTAACAATTTCGGATCAAACGGCAACGCGTCTTTGTCTTTTTCTTCTTCGGACGGCGCGTTAATTTGCGCAGGATCTTCAAAGTTGATAAAGACCACCAATTGGTCGGTCAAAATCCGCGCCGCGAACGCGATAGCGTCTTCGGGCGAAACAGACCCATTTGTTTTTACGGTCAATTCCAATTTGTCATAGTCGGTTGATTGTCCAACACGTGTTTCAAAAACATTGCTGGCGACATTCAAGATTGGCGAGAATATAGAATCCACCGCAATCACACCCAACGGCAAACCGTCTGCATGTGCGCCCGCAGGCACATAACCGCGCCCAGACGCCAACGCAATTTCCATATCTAACGATGCGCCCTTGTCCAAAGTGCAGATTTCCGCGTCTTTGTTCATGACTTCTACACCGCCAGATGTTTCAATCATGCCAGCCGTAACCACCGCAGGCCCTTTGACCTTGATGTATGCCTTGTGTTGACCTTCGGTCAAGGCTTTGAAATAAACGCCTTTCAAATTCAGAATAATATCAGTGACATCTTCGCGAACACCTGGGATACTGGAAAATTCGTGTTGCACGCCGTCAATTTTAATCCAGATTGGTGCGCAACCCTGCAAAGACGACAACAGCACACGACGCAACGCCGTACCCAATGTCAGCCCAAAGCCCTTTTCCAATGGTTCTGCAACCAGTGTCGCAATATTAGGATTATGTTCATCAACCTTGATATTTAATTTTTTAGGTTTAATCAAGGTAACCCAATTTTTTTCAATCATAAAAACACCCCTTGGCTTAGTTTATCATTTTCGCCGTTTGGCATGCGCAAGTTTTCCTTTGCGCGTGGGCAATTTTATATCAGAATTATTCAAAAGTCAATCATTTATACATCACACACAAAAATTTGACAACATGGAAAAATTGTCCTATGCTAAAATCGCTAAACAAAAAACAAAAAAAGGCAAACCCATGAAAAAAATCTTTATATCTGGCATAATATTCGGCATGGTATGCGCATGCGCAAACGCATCAGACGGTGGCGTATATGCCGAAACATACAACCAAGAAACAGTATATGAAACCGTGAAATACACCAACGAAGTGGCACAACCTGCGCGCGTATCTGTACAATCGCCATGCATGCGTGCCGCCAGTTCAGTTGATTTATCACATTGCAAATGCGGTCGTCGTGCGCCTGTTGCACAACCCGTACGCGTCAGAACATTCAGCGAAGTAATTGACCATTATGATGTATATCAACCAGTTGTTGAATATGTCCCAGTTGGCACATTCAGCGAACGTCGCGTAGTGGATTATCCAAAGCCATGCAACCGCTGTAACGGCAAATAAAAAAAGAACCGCCAAATTGGCGGTTTTTTTTAATCAATCCAGACTTTCAAGTAAGACGCGCAAGTTGAACCCGAACATAAATTTTTAGCATTGTCTGCGTTGGTGGAATGATTAACGGTTGCAGCCCCTCCACTAACAACACTAATGTCACTACCAGATTTTATACCGCCAATCGCGCTTGATGTTGCCACAGGTATTGTCGCACTAATAGTTGTTCCACTAATACTAATATTCGTACCTTGTGTCAGTTTATCTTGCTTTGAATTAGTCAAACCTGTTAAAGAACCATTAATATCAGCAATTGCGCTTTGATAAGTAGAAGTATTTACCTTTTTATCTAATTCTTGTTTTACAGCCTTGTCAGATGGGTATTTAGAATCAGCACTTGTACCCGCGGAATCTGTCGCCCAATTTGTTGCGGTTGTTAAATTAGATGTATCTTGTTTTTTCGCTAAAGCAGTTGTAGCTGCGTCAGCCGCACTTTTGGCTTGGCTCGCTGTTGTACTTGCAGCATCAGCGGTATTTTTAGCAGTGGTTGCCGTTGTACTCGCAGTGTCTGCAGTAGTTTTTGCAGTATTCGCCGTAGATGTTGCAGTGGCAGCGGCAGTTTTGGCTTCGCCCGCCGTTTTTTCTGCGGCTGCTGCGCTGCTTGCTGCTTCCTCTGCGCTGTCCTGTGCATTTGTGGCAGCGGTTTCTGCCTTGGTTGCACTAGCAGCAGCTGCCGTTGCATTACTTGCGGCAGTGCTAGCGGAACTCGCACTCGCGGTTGCTTGCGTCGCCGCATCACTTGCTGATTTCTTGGCTGCAGCTGCGTCTGTCTTTGCTGTGGCTGCATCACTGGCTGCTGTAGTAGCCTTTGCCGATGCTGTTGCAGCATCTGCTGCGGCAGCGGTTGCTTTAGATGACGCTGTTTCTGCATTAGTTTCTGCTGCTGATGCGCTCTCGGCGGCTGCATCTGCATCTTCCTTGGCGGCGGCGGCATCTTCTGCCGCTTGGGCTGCCGCTGTTTCAGCAGCAGTTGCTTTTGTTAAAGCACTAGACGCATTAGATTTTGCCGTGCTGGCATCTGAACTTGCTGTGGCTGCTGTGGCTTTTGCTGCATCTGCTGTACTCTGCGCAGTCTGGGCAGCTTCAGCCGCGTCATCAGCTGCTGATTGGGCGGCACTTGCTGCTGCGCTAGCAGCAGTAGCATCTTTTTGTGCTTGGGTTGCAGTAGTATTTGCTGTGTTTGCTGCGGTTTCTGCTTTTTCTGCAACACTAACTGCGCTGTCTGCACTGGCTTGTGCAGCCTCGGCAGAAGTTTTTGCACTGCTGGCAGATGTTTCTGCGGATTTTGCACTGTCTTGTGCTGCTTTGGCAGACTTTGCGCTTTCACCTGCTTGTGTTGCTGAATTGGTTGCTTGTTCTAATGCACTTGCGGCGCTTGCTGCGGCACCGTCGGCTGATTCTTGTGCGGTCAATGCGTCAGCAGCCGCAGCTTTGGCGGAAAGGTCAGCCGCATCTGCTTTGTCAGATGCATTTTTGGCACTGGCGGCGGCGGCACTTGCTTGACTTTCTGCTGCGGTCGCCTTTTGTGATGCTGTTTGGGCATCTGCGGCAGCAGATTCAGCATCTAAAGCGGCTTGGTCGGCTGCCTCTTTCGCAGAGTTTGCGGTTGATGTTGCTGTGGCGGCAGCCTCAGTGGCTGCGGTCGCGGTCGTTGTTGCTGTATCGGCTTTTTTACCTGCCTCGGTTGCTGCGGCAGTAGCGGCATCTGCCTTTTTACCTGCGTCACTTGCGGCGGTACTGGCAGCGGTTGCTGTTTCTACTGCGCTATCGGCTGATTCTTTTGCACTAGCGGCAGAGCCTGCAGCCTCCTCTGCACTCGCCTGCGCGGCATCGGCTTTACTTGATGCATTGGTTGCACTGGTTTCTGCAGCGGCAGCACTTGCCTTTGCTTGTTCGGCTGATGCAGCACTTGCTGTGGCTTGGGCATTTGCGTCTTTTACCTGTTGTTCTGCCTCGGCAATTTTTCCAGCGGCTTCGGCGGCGCTACCTTGTGCAGCCTCGGCGTCAGCAGCAGCAGATTCAGCGGAACTTTTGGCTGATGCTGCGTCTAATTTTGCGGCGTCTGCGGCAGATTTAGCCTCGCCTGCTTGTGATTCTGCATTTGTTGCTTTTTCTTCTGCGGTCTTGGCTGATGCGGCTGCGGCAGTCGCAGATTCAGCGGCAGTACTGGCATCAGTTGCTGCCTGTGCAGCGTCCGCAGATGCTTTTGTTGCAGCAGCATTTGCCTCGGTGGCGGTTGTTTGTGCCGCGGTCGCGGTTGTTTGTGCCGCGGTCGCGGTTTGACTTGCTGTTTGCGCGGTTGATTTAGCAGTTGCGGCATCTGACTTTGCGGTTTCCGCGGCTGTCTTGGCAGCCGACGCGTCAGACGCGGCTTGATCTACTGTTGCCTCGATATCGGTCAAATCAACAGAAATTTCACCGTCTGGGGTGACTGCAACCCCTTCACCAATCTTGACACCACCCATAGTGTCTTGGCTCGCGGTGGGCAGTTTATAAGATGATGAAGTTACTTTCTCGTCAACATAATCTTTTGATGCGATTTCTGCCATAGATGGCGCAGCCGCCAAGATGGCAATAATTGAAACGACCAAGATATTTCTGCTTTTCATCATGTTATCAAACCAAATTTTGTTCTGTCCTTTCTGTTGCACCATTATGGCGCATTTTGCGATTTAATACAACAACAAATCGTACCCAACCGCATTAAATTTTTTAATCACTACTGGTCATTTCTCCATCTGCGCGTTCAATCACTTCCCAATCATAGCCACTTTGTCCGTCAAAGGTCAATACGCATTTTTTTTCTTTCTCTTTGCATTCGGTTGTTGGTGCCGGTATTTTAGCATCTAAACCCTCTTCTACACTTTCAACCCGTCCGCCAAGACTTGTTACACTTGCTTCAACCGCATCTACTTCGGTTGAGGTGGCTAAACCAGCGGTTTCTGTTGTAATCGCTGTCTTAACCGCCAAAACAGATGGATATTTATCATCGTCTTGGCTGGCGTCATAACCCTCGGTTCCGACCAGATTACTTTTGTCTTGTTTCCCAGACAAATCGGTGTCTGTTGCCATGTCTTGCGTTGCTTTTGCAATTGCATCTTTTACCGCGGTCACAGACGGATAATGTGTTTCGTCGTCATAGTCCATTGTGGAATCAAAATCAGCAGTCTTTACCAAATTACCTTTTTGATCGTTAAGATTTTGTTCCAGCGTTCCGATTGATTCCTCTAATCCGTCTTTTTCTGTTTGAATCGCGTCTTTAACCGCTTTGACTGATGGGTATTTAGAATCTGCCTCGTCCTCGCTGGTGGTGGCAAAACCTGATGTCCCGACCAAATTCGCAGTATCTTGTTTTGAGTTCAAATCCATTGTAGTTGTTTGAATTTTTCCGTCCACATATGCTTTCGATGCAATATCTGCATTTGCTGTGCCTAATGTGACTATTGATATTATACTTGCGAATGCAATTGCGATTAAATTTTTCAATCCCCCCCCCTATGGTTTCTAGTTAAGTTGTTTTGTTTTTATTGTTATTCTGCGGTGTCTACCGTGACAGCGACCCACTCGTATTCTTTTTTCTCATTCACAGTCAGAACGCACAAGTTACTTGGCGCGGTGCATTCATCGTCTGGCACTGGTATCAAGCCCGTTGCATCAATTGTGTTGTTTCCTTGAATCGTGATGTGCTTGCCAGCGGTCAATTTGTCTTGTTTTGCGTTCAAAGATTCACCGACCGTTTCATTTACTGCCTGTTGAATTACACCGTCTTTGTCTGTCAATGCAGAATTGACCTGATCTTTTACTGTTGATTCCAGTTGCGATGTTTCAACAAAATCAGAAAACTTTTTATCAGATACTTGATATTGCCCGTTTTGGTCAACTGTTGCGATGTTGCCCGATTTTCCTTCCTCAACTGATTTCACTATATCAGCCTTGCCTTTAACATCTGATTGCAATCCTTGCAATGAGCCATCAACGTCAGCCATGTGGCTGTCATAAGTGCTTTGACTTACTTTGCCTTCTAATTTAGAATCAAATGTTGAAACCGCACTGGCAATCGCCTCGCTAACTGCTTTGTTAGATGGGTATTTAGTATCGTCTGTTGAATTTGCCGACCAACCCTCTGACCCAGTTAAATTAGCCGCATCTTGTTTTACTTTTACTTCATCATGCTTGGCATAATCAGACAAATCAACTTGACCATCTAGTATTGCCTGTTCCAAATCCTCTTTGGTTGCATAAGTTTCTGCCAACTGACTTTCTAGGGATTCATTAAGACCATCAACATCAACATAAATTTCACCGTTATCCCCGACCTCGATATAGCCACCATCGCGAGGGTTTAATGTGTCTTGCTTATCTTGTAATTGACTGCTTAAATCATCATCAGCGTCATGTAATTCTTCAACGCTGCGTTTTAATTCATCAACAGATTTCTGTAATTCTGCCGCGGTGCCGGCGTCCATGCCGCCGCCCGAGCCACCTGT
>CANQCM010000009.1 GCA_947589625.1 uncultured Alphaproteobacteria bacterium | reverse complement strand
CACTAACCACTAACACTCGCCACTAGTGCGGAATCTGTTCTTGTTGTCGGTGGGGCAGGGCGCATGTCAAAATAACGGCATGAAAAGATTTTTATTTGCGCTGATTTTTTCACCTTGCGTTGTTTCAATCGCACATGCGGCGCGATTAGACATCAGCAGATTAAAACAGCCTGGTGAATTTTCTGCGTCTTTTGGCCCAGAATTTATTACAGGCGACCGCGCAGGCGGACAAACTGATTTCGCCGCAGGTCGCATAAAGCAATTAAGTCTGGTTCTAAATTATACCCCGACAGAAAATTTAACCCTGACATTTGATACTGATAATAATTATTCAGATTCTGAAATTGGATTTGAATATAAATTGATTAAATCTGATACGATTAAATTAGATGTAATTGCAAATTACGGCATTGCATGGACACGCGCGTCTGATACGCATGATAGGTTTGGTGAAAACAATTTTGATGGCGGTATGCGTGTGCATGGGGTGTTGTGTGATTTCCAATGGTCTTTTCAAGCAATGGGGCAATTCGTGTTTGATGACCCTGATAATTTCTGGAATATAAATCTGACCGCGCAAGCGATGTATTATTTTCACCCAGATATTGCCACGATGTTAGAATTTGATTATAACATTTTACAAATTGCGCGCCCAAAAACATTGTATGACCGCGCCATTAGTCTGGGGATTATTTACAATTTTAATGAAACATCGTCAATCAATCCATATATAAAATTTCACTTTAAGACGCGCGATTATCAATACCAAATAAATAATGGTAATGATTATTGGAAAATTGGCGTTCAATTATCAATCGAGTTCTAGGTCGCATCATATTTTTTGCGAACAGTGGGTTTATAGGAAATTCAACCGCTTTTTTTGCGGTTTTTTCCCAGTTTCTGCTTGACAATATCGGGGTTCGTGGTTATAGTATGTTGGCTTTCCGTGTAAACAAGGAAAGTGAAAAACACAGAATTCTGCGCAATTTGACAGATTTATAATCGCGAAATGTTCGTTGAAATAAGTCTGATTGGGCGGATTTTGTACAAATAAAAGCAAACAAAAAGTAAGCAAAAACAAAGAGATTGTGAATGCCAACTGTAAACCAACTGATTCGGAAACCACGTAAAAAGGTCGCGGTGAAAAGTACTGCGCCTGATATGTTGGAATGTCCGCAGAAACGTGGTGTTTGTACCCGTGTGTACACAACCACACCTAAAAAGCCTAACTCGGCGCAACGTAAAGTCGCCCGTGTGAAATTGGCAAATGGTCGCGAAGTAACTGCATATATCCCTGGCGAAGGTCATAACCTCCAGGAACACAGTGTCGTTATGATTCGTGGCGGTCGTGTAAAGGACTTGCCTGGTGTTAAATATCACATCATTCGTGGTGTTCTTGATACCAAAGGTGTCGAAAGCAGAAAACAAGGTCGTTCTTTATACGGTGCAAAAGGTAAAAAATAATTACACGCGATTTATTTTTCGTGTGAGTAATTCGCATATACGCGAATGAAGAAATAAAGGAATAAAAATGTCAAGACGTAAAAGCGCAACTAAACGTGAAATTTTACCAGATTCAAAATATAACAATCTGGTTGTTGCAAAATGTATTAATGTTGTTATGTGGGACGGTAAAAAAGAAATTGCCGAAGGTATCGTTTATGGTGCAATGGAAAGATTAAAGAAAATTGCCAAAGACGGTGATGAATTGGCTGCTTTCTTGGAAGCGGTTGATGCCATTAAACCATCTGTAGAAGTCAAAGGTCGTCGTGTCGGCGGTGCAACATATCAAGTCCCAGTAGAAGTGCGCAAAGAACGTCAACAAACATTGGCATTACGTTGGCTGGTTATGTTCGCACGCAAACGCGGTGAACGCAGCATGGAAGAAAGACTGTTCGGCGAATTGCGTGATGCGTTATCTGGTCAAGGTGGCGCAGTTAAGAAAAAGATTGATACTCATAAAATGGCAGAAGCCAACAAAGCGTTCGCGCATTTCCGTTGGTAATAAATTTGGGTTTAACAAGGCAACAAAGAAAAATAAGGAAAGAATCAAATGTCAGTCGGAAAAACCGCACCTTTACATATGTATCGCAATATCGGCATTATGGCGCATATTGACGCAGGTAAAACAACAACATCAGAACGCATTCTTTTCTATACAGGTAAAACATATAAAATTGGCGAAGTGCACGATGGCGCGGCGACAATGGACTGGATGGAACAAGAACAAGAACGCGGTATTACAATTACATCTGCGGCAACAACATGTTTCTGGCGCGACCATCGTATTAACTTGATTGATACCCCAGGACACGTGGACTTTACCATGGAAGTAGAACGTTCATTGCGCGTCTTGGACGGTGCTGTGGCGGTGTTTGAATCTGTGTCTGGTGTGCAACCACAAACTGAAACTGTGTGGCGTCAGGCAGATCGTTATAATGTGCCACGTATTTGTTTCGTTAATAAAATGGATCGTATTGGTGGTAACTTCTTCCGCTGTGTTGATATGATTCGTGAACGTTTGGGTGCAAATCCATTGGTTTTGAATTTCCCAATTGGTGCAGAATCTGATTTCAAAGGCGTTGTTGATGTCGTTGAAATGAAAGGTTTAATCTGGGAAGACGAAACAGGCAGCCACCCTGTAACAATTGAAATACCTGCAGAATTAAAAGCCAAGGCAGAAGAATTACACAATAAATTGATTGAAGAAGTCGTTACATTAGATGACGAAATTATGGAAGCATACATGGAAGGTAAAATTCCAGATGTGGACACAATCAAAAAGTTAATTCGCAAAGGTACAATCGCGCAAAACTTTAACCCAGTTCTGTGTGGTACTGCGTTCAAAAACAAAGGTGTTCAACCGTTGTTAGACGCAATTGTTGATTATTTGCCATCGCCATTGGATATTCCTGCGATTAAGGGTACTGCGATGGACGGCAAAACCGAGGCTGTGCGTCATGCAGATCCAAAAGAACCGTTCAGTGCGCTGGCGTTCAAGGTTGCAAATGACCCGTTTGTTGGGAACCTGATGTTCATTCGTATTTATTCTGGTAAATTGCAATCTGGTTCATACATTTACAATTCTAACCGCGACAAACGCGAACGCGTGGGTCGTATGTTATTGATGCATGCAAACCAACGCGAAGAAATCAAAGAAGCATCTGCAGGTGATATTGTCACATTGGTTGGTATGAAAGAAACAATCACTGGTGATACATTGTGCGATGAATCAAATCCAATCGTTTTGGAAAATATCCATATTCCAGAACCTGTTATGAGTATTGCAGTTGAACCAAAAACCAAGGCTGATATTGAAAAGATGTCATTGGGATTGCAGGCATTGGCAAAAGAAGATCCGTCTTTCCGCGTGTCTGTTGACCAAGAATCTGGACAAACCATTTTGGCAGGTGTTGGCGAATTGCATTTGGAAATTTTGGTTGACCGTTTGCTGCGTGAATTCAAGGTTGATGTTAATGTTGGCGAACCGCGTATTGCATATCGCGAAACATTCCGTAAACCTGTGACCGAAGAATACACACACAAGAAACAATCTGGTGGTTCGGGTCAATATGCCCAAGTAAAAATTGAATTTGAACCATTGGAACCAGGCAAAGGTTACGAATTTGAAAACAAGATTGTCGGTGGTGCAATTCCAAAAGAATACATACCCGGTGTTGAAAAAGGTTTGAAGATAGCGCAACAGACAGGTGTTCTGATTGGCTATCCAACGGTGGATTTCAAGGCTACATTGGTTGACGGTAAATATCACGAAGTTGACTCTAATGTATTGTGCTTTGAAATTGCGGCGCGTGCCTGCTTTCGCGAAGCAATGAAAAAGGCATCGCCAAAATTGTTGGAACCGATTATGAAACTTTCGGTTAATACACCCGAAGAATATGTCGGTGACATCATAGGGGACCTGAACAGTCGTCGTGGTCAAATCAACGGTATTGAAACCCAATTTGGCAATCAGTTGATTTCTGCGTATGTGCCGTTGGCAAACTTGTTCGGATATGTCAAAACATTGCGTTCTTTGTCGCAAGGCCGCGCAAATCCATATATGGAATTGTCGCACTATGACGAAGTGCCGCAGAACGTCGCAGATGAAGTTATTAAAAAGCTGACGAAATAAAAAAAGATTGCGATTTCTAAAATCTGGTTTATCATGAATCGGATTTTAGATATCAAAACAATAAATTAACAAAACAAAAGCCTAAGGAGAAAAAACTATGGCAAAAGAAAAGTATGTAAGAACAAAACCGCATGTCAACATCGGTACAATTGGCCACGTTGACCACGGTAAAACAACATTGACTGCTGCTATTGTGCACTATTATGGTGTTGGTGCAGATGCACAAAAAGGTGTTAATGAAATCGACAGCGCCCCAGAAGAAAAGGCACGTGGTATAACAATTAACACTGCACACGTTGAATATGAAACAGCATCTCGTCACTATGCACACGTTGACTGCCCAGGGCACGCGGACTATGTTAAAAACATGATTACTGGTGCTGCTCAAATGGACGGTGCAATCTTGGTTGTGGCGGCAACTGATGGCCCAATGCCTCAGACACGTGAACACATCTTGTTGGCGCGTCAGGTGGGTATTCCAAAAATCGTTGTTTATTTGAATAAATGCGATTTGGCAAACGATCCAGAATTGTTGGAATTGGTTGAAATGGAAATCCGCGAATTGCTGAACGCAAATGACTTTGATGGCGATAATGCACCAATTATTCGTGGTTCTGCCGTTTCCGCATTGGAAGGCAAATCTGATGGTTTGGGCAAAGAATCAATTGACGCATTGTTAAAGGCTTGCGATGAATATATCCCAATGCCAGAACGTCCAGTTGATAAACCTTTCTTGATGCCAATTGAAGACGTGTTCTCTATCACAGGTCGTGGTACCGTGGTAACAGGTCGTATTGAATCTGGTGTTGTGAAAGTTGGTGATGAATGCGAAATCGTTGGTCTGCGTCCTACACAAAAAACAACAATTACTGGCGTTGAAATGTTCCGCAAATTGCTGGATCAAGGTGAAGCTGGTGATAACGTTGGTTTGTTGTTACGTGGTACCAAAAAAGAAGATGTGGAACGTGGTCAAATTGTCTGCAAACCAGGCACAATTACACCACACACAGAATTTGAAGCCGAAGTTTATGTCTTGAACAAAGACGAAGGCGGCCGTCACACACCGTTCTTTAACAACTATCGTCCTCAGTTCTATTTCAGCACAACTGACGTAACAGGTACAATTACACTGCCTGCAGATAAAGAAATGGTTCTGCCAGGTGATAACGTTCGTATCACAGTGCAACTGATTGCACCAATTGCTATGGACGAAGGTCGTCGCTTTGCTATCCGTGAAGGCGGACGCACAGTTGGCGCGGGTGTTGTATCCAAGATTATTAAATAAGTAAAACAATCAGGTCGGTGTAATTGGATTAAAGCTCCAATGATTACCGACCTGAATAACGTAAGGATTATGAACAATGGTACCTGCATCTAAGATTCGCATTAAACTGACAGCATTTGACCACAGGGTCTTGATGGAATCTGTAGAAGAAATTGTCAAAACAGCCAAACGGACTGGCGCAGATGTTGTTGGCCCAGTGCGGTTGCCGACATTGGTTCAAAAATTTACAGTTAACCGTTCACCACACGTTGATAAAAAATCGCGTGAACAATTTGAAATCCGCAATCACAAAGCGGTTGTGGACATTGTTAATCCAACCCCTCAGACAGTTGACGCCTTGATGAAGTTGGATTTGGCATCTGGTGTTGATGTAAAAATTAAATTATAACGAGTTGACCGTCAATGTTGGGAATGCAAACTCAACCAATTGACATTACAAAAGGCAAAATAAAATGAAACGTAGCGGATTAATTACAACAAAAATAGGAATGACACGTCTGTATGACGAAGGCGGCGTGGCACATCCAGTAACCGTTTTGGCGGTGGGCGATTGCACTGTTATCGGTAATCGCACAATGGAAAAAAATGGTTATGTCGCAAATATCGTCGGCCTGCGCGAGGCCAAAGCTAAACATGTTGCCAAACCACAAGCAGTGGCAGCAGAAAAAGCAGGCGTAAAACCATATCGCAAAATTGTTGAATTTCGTGTGTCTGACGATTGTGTGATTCCATCTGGAACTGTTTTATCCGCAGCGCATTTTGTTGCTGGTCAATTTGTTGATGTCCAAGCAACCAGCAAAGGTAAAGGTTTTCAGGGTGCGATGAAACGTCACAACTTTGGCGGTAAAGAAGCAACCCACGGTGTTTTGAAAGCGCATCGTTCTTTGGGTGGTACAGGTATGCGCGAATGGCCTGGTCGTGTTTTGAAAGGTAAAAAGATGGCTGGTCAAATGGGTAATGAAACCGTTACTGTGCAAAATCTGAAAGTATTTGGAACAGATGCAACAGAAAATTTAGTTTTTGTTGAAGGTGCTGTTCCTGGTGCAAATGGCACATTTGTTCTGGTTACAGATGCAGTGAAAAAACAACACAAAGATTTGCCTGTTCCAACAGTTGCATCGGCACAACAACAAGCCCCAGCGGTTGCAGAAGAACAGTAATAATTTAAGGTGAATAAAATGCAAGTAGAAATTATAAATTTAGATGGCAAGACAGTTGGCAAAGTTGAATTGGCTGACAGCATCTTTGGTGTTGAACCACGCGCTGATATTCTGCATCGCGTTGTTACATGGCAACGCGCCAATGCACGCGCAGGCACACATGCGGTAAAAACTGTATCTGATGTCGCAGGCAGTGGCAAAAAAGCATTCAAACAGAAAAAAACAGGTAATGCCCGTCAAGGTGAAAAATATAATGTTCACATGCGTGGCGGTGGTGTTGTTCATGGCCCAGTTGTTCGTGACCATTCAATTGATTTGCCAAAAAAGATTCGTGCATTGGGTCTGAAAATGGCATTGTCATCTAAGGTTAAAGATAAAGCACTGGTCGTTATTGATTCTGAAAAATTGTCTTCTGCAAAAACAGGTGCTTTTGCAAAACAATTACAGAAACTGAATTTGACATCAGCATTGTTTGTTGGCACAGATAAATTGGACGAAAATTTCAAAAAATCTGCGGCAAATATCAAAAATATTGATGCGTTGCCAACAATTGGTTTGAATGTTTTGGATATCTTGAAACATGAAAAACTGGTTTTGACATCTGATTCGGTCAAATCAATAGAAGCAAGATTGGCGTAATTTACTTAAACGAGAGCAAAATGGCAGAAAAAAAAGTAAAAGCAGAACAGAAAGTAATCGTCACAGCAGGTGTTTATGACATCTTGCGCCGTCCGATTATTTCGGAAAAAACGGCAAAAATGTCTGAAAGCAACGGCGTTGTATTTGAAGTTGCCACATCAGCCACCAAGGCAGATGTTATGCGCGCAATTCAGGCGATTTACAATGTTAAACCCATCAAGGTCAACATTGTTGTGGTCAAAGGTAAAGAAAAATCTTTCCGGGGCCGTAATTCTGGAACACAACGCACTGTGAAAAAGGCGTATATAACATTGCCGGCAGATGCTAATTTAGATTTGGCGGCATAAGTGAACAATTCCATGGCAGAGAAATCCAATACATACGGACATTATTGTCATGGCAAAATAAAAAGGTAAAAAAATGGCATTAAAGCATTACAAGCCAACAACAGCAGGTACGCGCGGTTTGACACAAATTGACCGCAGTGGTCTGCATCGTGGCGCGCCAGAAAAGGCGCTGACCGTTGGTCTGAAATCCAAAGGTGGCCGTAATAATTTCGGTCAAGTTACTGTTATGCACCAAGGTGGTGGTCATAAACGCAAATATCGTATGATTGATTTTGCGCGTAAAAAAGTTGGTATTCCTGCGACAGTTGTTCGTTTAGAATATGACCCAAATCGTACTGCATTTATCGCATTGATTGAATATACCGATGGTGTGAAATCTTATATCTTGGCACCACGTGATTTGAAAGTTGGTGATACTGTTATTTCTGGCGAACGCGAAGACATCAAGGCTGGAAACGCAATGCCATTGAAAAATATGCCAATTGGTACAATTGTGCATAATGTTGAATTAAAACCTGGCGCAGGCGGTCAATTGGCACGCAGTGCAGGTTGTTATGCTCAATTAATGGGTAAAGACGGTGTTTATGCCCAGATTAAAATGAACAGCGGTGAATTGCGCAAAGTGCATTCTGATTGCTTGGCGACAGTTGGTGTTGTGTCAAACCCAGACCAACGCAATGTCAATTTAGGCAAGGCTGGGCGCGCACGTTGGTTGGGCATTCGTCCATCTGTTCGTGGTATGGCACAGAACCCGAACGATCACCCGATGGGTGGTGGTAATGGTCATTCCAAGGGTCACGAACCTGTGTCGCGCACTGGTATACCTGCCAAGGGTTATCGTACACGCAAAAATAAACGTACTGCCAAGATGATTATCCGCAGCAGACATTTGGCAAAGAAGAAATAATATAAAACGGAGTAAGTAATGTCACGTTCAGTTTGGAAAGGTCCTTATGTTCATCCGTCCGTCTTAAAAAAGACTGCGGTGGCAAATGAAAACAATGACCACAAGCCAATTAAGACTTGGTCGCGAGGCAGCACAATTGTGCCGTCAATGGTTGGTTTGACATTTGAAGTACACAATGGAAATAAATTCATTCCTGTGTCAATCGTAGAAGATATGATTGGTCATAAATTGGGCGAATTTGCACCAACACGTACTTTCAAGGGTCATGCGGCAAACAAAAAAGCTGCAGCAGCAACCAAGAAATAATAAAATAGGGTAAATGTTATGACAACAACAAGATATGGAATCAAAGATAATCAAGTTCGCGCGTTCAATAAATTGATTCGCGTCAGCCATCAAAAACTGGGTTTGGTTTGCGACATGGTTCGCGGTATGCCTGTTGACCGTGCAGTTGATGTCTTGAAATTTTCAAAAAAGCGCGTGTCTGACGAAGTTTTGAAAACTTTGTTAAGTGCGGTCGCAAATGCAGAACACAACAAAAATCTGGCGGTGGATACATTGTTCATCAAAGAAATTTGGTGTGGCAAAGCATTGACCATGAAACGTATCATGGCAGGTCCACGCGGCAGCGCACGTCCAATTCTGAAACCTTTTTCAAATTTGACAATCGTTTTAGAATCTGGGGTTGCACCATCTAAAAAAGCAGCACCAAAATCGGACAAAAAAACAGCCAAAGCGGCAAAATAAAACCAAGGGTGAATGGTACGGTGGTATGGCGAATGCCTGAATAAAGCAAATGCTTCAAGAACACCGACCAAAAATGTAAGGATAAAAAATGGGACAGAAAGTATCGCCAATTTCACAGCGTCTGGGGATTAACAAAATCACAGATTCGCGATGGATTGCAGGCAAAAAAGACTATGCGAATCAATTGGCAGAAGATGTTAAAATTCGCAAGTTTATTGAAAAGAAATTAAAGAAAGCAGGTCTGGCAAAAATCGTTATTGAACGTTTTGCCAAGAAAGTTGTGGTTACAATTCACACTTCGCGTCCTGGTATGATTATTGGTAAAAACGGTGCAGATATTGAAACACTGCGTAATGATATTAAAAAATTGGTTAAAAATGACCAAGTTGTTGTCAATATTTACGAAGTTCGCCGTCCTGATTTGAATGCGCAGTTGGTTGCACAATCAATCGCACAACAAATTGAAGGTCGTGTTTCATTCAAACGCGCGATGAAAAAAGCAGTTCAAAATGCACAAAAAGCAGGCGCCCAAGGTATCAAAGTTATGTGCAGCGGTCGTCTTAATGGTGCAGAAATTGCCCGCAGCGAACAAATCCGCGAAGGTCGTATTCCACTGCACACATTGCGTGCTGATATTGACTATGCGTCAATTCAAGCAAAAACAACATACGGTGTTATCGGTGTTAAAGTTTGGATTTACACTGGTGATGTCGTTAATAAAGAAAAGCTGGCCTCTGAAATGGCAAGACCGACTGAATATGCCGGCAGCAGCGAAAGAAAAACAAAATAAGATTAAAGGGTTGTTATTATGTTGATGCCAAATAAAACAAAATTTCGCAAACAGCACAAAGGCCGTATTCATGGTGTCGCCAAAGGCGGCAGCGAATTGGCATTCGGTTCTTATGGACTGAAGGCAATGTCGGCTGAACGCGTTACAGCCCGTCAAATCGAGGCTGCGCGTCGTGCAATCACACGCCACATGCGCCGTATGGGTAAATTGTGGATTCGTATTTTCCCAGATGTTCCTGTTACTAAAAAACCAGCCGAAGTCCGTATGGGTAAAGGTAAAGGTGCAGTTGAATACTGGATTTGCCGTGTAAAACCAGGTCGTATATTGTTTGAAATTGACGGTGTGAAACCTGAAATCGCATACGAAGCATTTGCTTTGGCAGCGGCGAAGTTGCCTGTCAAGACCAAGGTTGTTGAACGCAAGGCTAACTAATAATTGAAAAGGTTAAAAAATGGCTGACAAGAAAGTTGAAAAAGAATCTTTGACAAAAGAAGCGTTGCAAAGCAAATTGGTTGATTTGAAAAAAGAACAAATGAACCTGCGCTTTCAACATGCTGGCGGTCAATTGCCCAAGACACATGTCTTGCGCAAAAACCGTCGCGAAATTGCCCGCGTGAAAACAAAATTAAATGCGGCAAAATAAAAAAATTGCTGATTTTGGTTGAGATTTCTAAAATTTAGTATATCATAACCCGAAATCAGAAAAATAAACGATTGCTGATTGTGGCGTTTTAATGTAAAATTATTGCGCCAAATTCAGTGGTATAAAGTAAGGATTGATAGTTATGCCAAGACGCATATTGCAAGGAACAGTAACCAGTACAGCAAACGACAAAACTGTTGTCGTAGAAGTGGAACGTCGTTTCCGCCACCCACTGTATGGCAAGTTCGTTAAGCAAAACAAAAAATATAAAGCGCACGATGAAAACAACGAATATAAAGTTGGCGAAATCGTTGCAATTGAAGAACATCGTCCAATTTCCAAGACCAAGGCTTGGGTTGTCAAGGGACGCATTGGCGTTACCAAGGACGGTTCTGTAGAAGTAGCAGACTAAATATCTGGTACGGGATTCTTTGAGGGTTTAATACCAGTCGGAATCCATAACAAAGCCGTGGGGGATTGCCCCATGTGCAGGTGTAAAAGGATAAAGTTATGATACAAAATGAAACAGTTATGACAGTGGCAGATAACTCGGGTGCGCGTAAAGCAATGTGCATCAAGGTTTTGGGCGGTTCTCATCGCCGCTATGCCACCGTTGGCGATAAAATTGTTGTCGCCATTAAAGAGGCTATTCCTCGCGGTAAAGTCCAAAAGGGTACAGTTCAACGCGCGATTATCGTTCGCACTAAATTTCCTGTGAAACGTCCAGACGGTTCAATTATTCGTTTTGATGATAACGCAGTTGTGCTGATTAACAAGAACAGTTTTGAACCCATTGGAACACGTATTTTTGGGCCAATTGCACGTGAAGTTCGTCGCAAATATGATGTCCAAAAAATCGTTTCTTTGGCACCAGAAGTTATTTAATAAAAGGTAAAGCAAGATGAAAATCAAAAAAGGCGACGAAGTCGTAGTTATTTCGGGAAAATACAAGGGTGTCAAAGGCAAAGTCTTGCAGGCAATGCCAGCGGAATCTCGGGTTGTAGTTGAAGGTGTTAATCGTCATAAATGGCACATAAAACCAACACAAGAAAAACCTGGTCAAATTATTGACCGCGAAGCACCTGTGCATGTGTCCAATGTTGCGTTGGTTGATCCAAAAACTAAAAAAGCAACACGCGTTGGGTACAAATTGGAAAAGGGCGTCAAAGTTCGCGTTGCGAAAAAATCTGGCGCGACACTGTAAGGTTAAAAATATTCCCGCTGTTACGGGATAACATTAAGGATTAAAAAATGCAAAGCAGATTGCGCGAAATTTATGAAAAAGAAATTGTTCCTGAATTAATCAAAGAATTCGGGTACACAAATAAATTGGCAGTGCCAAAATTGTCCAAAATCGTTTTGAATATGGGCGTTGGCGAAGCTGTTTCTGATAAAAAGAAATTGGATTCTGCGGCGGCAGATTTAACCGCGATTGCAGCCCAAAAATCTATTATCACACATGCAAAAAAATCAATTGCGACATACCGTCTGCGCGAAGGTCAAGCCATCGGCACCAAGGTTACATTGCGCGGTAAAAGAATGTATGATTTCTTGGATAAATTGATTACTGTTGCATTGCCACGTGTAAAAGACTTTCGTGGTTTAAGCAAATCAAAATTTGATGGTCGCGGCAATTATGCGTTTGGTATTCGCGAACATCTGATTTTCCCAGAAATTTCTGTTGATAAAATTGATGCGATTCGTGGTATGGACATTGTAATCGCAACAACAGCGAAAACAGACGATGAAGCACGTGCATTGCTGACTAAAATCGGCTTGCCGTTGGTTTTGAAATAATAAAAAGGTAAAAATATGGCAAAACTTGCGTTAATCAATAAACAAAAGAAACGTGAAAAATTAGTCGCCCGTTATGAAAAAAAGCATGACGCGATCAAGGCTAAGATGTCTGTCAATTCTACGCCAGAAGAAAGAATGGAGGCGATGAAAAAAATGGCAAAATTGCCACGTAATGCGAATCGCACTCGTTTGCACAATCGTTGTTCGGTTACTGGTCGTGCGCGTGGTTATTCGCGTATGTTTGGTCTGTGCCGTCAACAACTGCGTACAATGGCGTCCGAAGGTAAATTGCCAGGCGTACGTAAATCAAGTTGGTAAAATTAAATGTGCTGGTTGTGGACAATGCAGCCAGTGAAGCAAAGCCAGATGGCTTGAAGGAGTAAAACGATGTCATTATCACACCCAATCGGAGATATGTTGACCCGTATTCGCAATGGTCAGAATGCTGGTAAAGAAACTATCACCGTTCCAAACAGCAAACTGCGTGCTGCGGTTTTGCAAGTATTAAAAGATGAAGGTTTTATCAATGATTTCCGTCAAGAAAAAATTGATGAACACCGCACAAATTTAGTCGTTGAATTGAAATATGTTGGTGGCAACGGCGCAATCCAAGAAATATCTGTGGTTTCAAAACCTGGTCGGCGCGTTTATTCAGGCTGTGCAAAAATGCCACGCGTATCTAATGGTTTGGGTATTGCAATTGTATCAACACCAAACGGCGTTATGACAGACCACAAGGCACGGTTGATGAATGTCGGTGGTGAAGTTTTGTGCAAGGTTATCTAATTAAGAAGTAAGGATTAAGTGATGTCTCGTGCAGGAAAATATCCAGTTGAATTGAAAAACGGCGTGTCTGCGGCAATTGCAGGCGACACACTGGTTATCAAAGGGCCGAAAGGCGAACTGAAACTGTCTTTGGATACCAAGCATTCTGGTTTGGTTGATGTTGCAATTGAAAACAATCATGTTGTTGTAACACCAAAAGATGCCGAAGATAAAACTTCACGCGCAATGTGGGGTACAATGACCCGTAATGTTCGCGCGGCAGTAGACGGTGTATCTGAAGGTTTCAGCAAAGAAATGTATATGAACGGTGTTGGTTATAAAGCATCTGTGTCAGGTAATAAATTGACATTGGTTGTTGGTTTTTCACACGATGTCGTGATGGAAATACCTGCGGGATTAACCGTTGAAATGGGTGGCACACCAACAGAATTTACCATCAAAGGTACAGATAAATGTCAGGTTGGTCAATTCGCAGATAAAATTCATAAACTGCGCAAGGCTGACCCGTACAAAGGTAAAGGCATCTTCTATAAGGGCGAAAGAATCCGCCGTAAAGAAGGCAAAAAGAAATAATAAAGTATGATTTCCGCTGTTACGGAAATTGAAAAAAAGGATACGAAAATGTTGAAACATTTATCAAGTGAAGAAAGACGCAAATTGGCAACACGCGGTGCGTTGAAACGCAAAAACCCTGGGAAAATTCGTATTTCGGTTTTCCGTTCTGGTCGCCATATAGAAGTGCAAGCCATTGACGATGTCAAGGGTCATACAATTTGTGCAGCGTCGTCAAAAGAAAAAGATTTCAAAGGCAAAGGCTGGAATATTGCAGGGGCTGAATTAGTTGGTGCAGCATTTGCACAACGCGCAGTCAAAGCAAAAATTGCAGACAATTGCTATTTTGACCGTGGCGCATATCGCTATCATGGTCGGGTCAAGGCGCTGGGCGATGCAATTCGCGCAGGCGGCGTCAGAATTTAATCGGGTTTCCAGATACGGAGTTTTATAAAATGGCAAAATTTGATGATAAAAAATTGCAGACAGATAACTTGGTTGATAAATTAGTTTCCATCAACCGCGTATCCAAAACTGTAAAGGGCGGTCGTAATATGTCTTTCTCGGCACTGGTTGTTGTTGGGGACAAGGCAGGTCGCGTTGGATTTGGCAAAGGTAAAGCATTGGAAGTACAAAGTGCTGTACAGAAAGCAACCAAAGCTGCCAAGGCAAAAATGATTCGTGTACCATTGAAAGAAGGTCGCACATTGCATCATGACAGTGCGGCAAAATATGGTGCCAGTAAATTGGTGGTGCGCAGTGCTGTTCCTGGTACTGGTATTATTGCAGGTGGTGCATTGCGTGCAGTGTTTGAATGCTTGGGTGTTCAAGACGTTGTTGTGAAATCACAAGGTTCAAACAATCCAAACAATATGATTCGTGCAGCGTTCATTGCGTTTTCTAAAATGAATTCGCCAAAAACTGTTGCGGCGCGTCGTGGTAAAACTGTGGCTGAAATCATTGCTGGTCGTGATGGTAAAAAGCCCACAGAAGAAAGTGCCAATGAAGATAAATAATGGGCATTGATAAAAAACGGAGTGTATAATTATGGCTACTATAATTGTAAAACAAGTTAGAAGTATTATCGGTCGCCCAGAAGCACAACGCAAAGTTGTCAAGGCTTTGGGTTTGGGGCGCATTGGTAAAGAAAACGAAGTTGGCGATACACCTGCGGTTCGCGGTATGGTTGCCAAGGTTTCACATCTGGTGAAAATCGTTGAAAAATAAATTTTAATTAAACCGAGTATCAGAACACTTGTTCTGGTGCGAAAAAAGACTATATAATTATAGTCATAGGACAAAAAGGAAAGATTATGAAATTAAATGCACTGATGGATAATTTCGGCGCGCGCGCAAATGTTAAACGCGTTGGTCGTGGTATTGGTTCTGGCAATGGTAAAACAGCAGGCCGTGGTAACAAAGGTCAAAAGGCACGTGCAGGTTCGCGCAAGCAAGCCACATTCCAAGGTGGTCAAATGCCAATTCTGCGTCGTTTTCCAAAATTTGGTTTTAACAATCCACATGCCAAAGAATATACAACAATCAATCTGGGCGAAATTGAAAAATTCATTGCGTCTGGCAAAATCAATCCAAAAGAAACAATTACAATTGATACATTGTTGGCGGCAAAAATTGTTAATCGCAAATTGTCTGGTCTGAAAGTTTTGGCCAAAGGTGAAATCAAATCGCCTGTCAATATTGTCGCAGACAAATGGTCAAAATCTGCCGAGGCTGCAATTACCAAAGCGGGTGGTACAATCAAAAACAAATAATCTGAATATCAATAGCCAAGGTTATTGCAGATGAAATTTTTGAAAAATTTTTACAAAAACCTGACTGATTTGCAAAAGCGCATTTTGTTCACATTGGCTGCGCTGGTGGTGTACCGTATTGGTTCGTTTATTCCATTGCCTGGGGTAAATGCGTCTGCGGTGTTGCACCTGTTTTCTGGCGAAGGCAGTGGCATGATGGGAATGTTTGATATGTTTGCAGGCGGTTCGCTGTCGCGTATGTCTGTGTTGGCATTGAATATTTTCCCGTACATTTCCGCGTCTATCGTGTTGCAATTGTTGACCGCAACCAGCAAATCTCTGAGTGATTTACGCAAAGAAGGCGAATCGGGACGTATCAAAATCAACCAATACACGCGCTATTTGGCGGTGTTTTTGGCAATTGTCCAAGGCTGGGCGGTTATTCGCGGTTTGGAATCTATGGCGCCAGTTAATGGTATTGCGGCGGTGGTAAATCCAGGCTTTGCGTTTGAATTGTCGGCAATTATTGCGTTAGTTGGCGGAACTGTCTTTGTCATGTGGTTGGCAGAACAAATTACTGCGCGTGGCATAGGGCAGGGCGCATCGTTGTTGATTTTTGCAGGTATTATTGCCCAAGTCCCCAGTGGTATCGCCAAGATATTCTCGTTGGGTTCTGTGGGACAAATGTCGCCTGCGATGATTGCATTAGTTATCGGATTTGTGGTTGGCATTGTCGCGCTGATTGCGTTCTTTGAACAAGCACAACGTCGCATTCAGATTTTATATCCGCGTCAAGCGATGGCAAACGGTGTTATGAACACAAACGCGTCTTATTTGCCAATCAAGGTTAATATGTCTGGGGTTATGGGGCCTGTGTTCGCCGCCAGTATTATGATGTTGCCTGCATTTGTGCAACGTTTTGTGCAAAGTGAAAATCTGATTGTGCAATCAATTATTGGGTTCTTTACATACGGAACATGGTCATACATTATCACATATACGGTTTTGATTGCGTTCTTTGCGTATTTCCAAACCGCAGTGATTTTCAATTCAGAAGAAACCAGCAACAACCTGAAAAACGCAGGTGGGTATATACCTGGGGTGCGTCCTGGCGAACAGACCACACATTTCCTTGATGGGGTTGTATCGCGCACAACGGCGATTGGTGTTGTGTATTTGATTGTTGTCTGTGTATTGCCGATAATTCTGAACGCGCGCATGGGTATGCCGCTGGCAATCGGCGGAACCAGTGTGTTAATCGTGGCTGGGGTCGTGCTGGATACGATGAACCAAGTTCAATCTTATCTGGTTGCGAAAAAATACAAAAGTGTTATCAATAACACATCTAAAAAAGGGCGTTTCCGTTAATCACGACGAAAACTAATTTGACATTTGCCGCATTTAAGTTAAAATTATGCGACAGAAAATAAAAAAGGAAAACAAAATATGGCACGTATAGCAGGTGTTAACATTCCGTCAGAAAAGCGCATTGAAATCGCGCTGCGGTATATTCATGGCATTGGGCCAGCAAAATCTGCCCAAATTTGCAAGGCGTTGAAATTAAAAGACGGCTTGCGCGCCAAAGATTTAACTGACGAAGATGTTATTCGTATTTCAAAATATATTGAAGATAATTTCAAAGTAGAAGGCGATGTTCGGCGCGAAGTTGCAATGAACATTAAACGTTTGCAAGATTTGAAAACATATCGCGGCATTCGTCATCGTAATCGTTTGCCAGTTCGCGGTCAACGCACACAAACAAACGCACGTACCCGTAAAGGCAAACGCGTTGTTGTGGCAGGTTCTGCGACCAAGGGTAAATAAAAAATAAAAGGTAGAGATTAACATATCAGTTAATTGAAGACATCTAATAAAAGGTAAAAAATAATGGCAGTAACAAAAGCAAAAAAGAAAGTCGTAAAAAAAGTTTCACATGGCATTGCGCATGTGGTTGCGACAAATAACAATACACGTATTACAATCACAGACCCATCTGGTGCTGTTTTGACATGGGCAACAGCAGGCGCGAACAATTTCAAAGGTGCAAAAAAATCTACACCGTATGCGGCAACTGTTGTTGCAGATGCAGTCGGCAAGAAAGTTGCAGAAATGGGAATGAAAACTGTTGATGTGTTGATGCGCGGTATTGGTCAAGGTCGTGAATCTGCGGTGCGCGGTTTGGCAAATGCAGGTTTGATTGTTCAGTCCATTACAGATACGACACGCATTCCACATAATGGTTGTCGTCCAAAGAAAGTTCGTCGTGTATAAACAAACGCCCCATTCGGGGCGTTTTTTAGTGGTTAGTGATTAGTGTTAGTGGTTAGTAGTTGTGTTCGCTGCGCGAACGGCATCATTAACTGGATTCCACGGTCAAGCCGTGGAATGACAAAGGAGTGTTCGCTACGCGAACGGCATTTAATGACCTGGGTCCTGGGGTCAAGCCCCAGGATGACAACTCTCTTTCTTAATTTTTCAATTCTAGGAACAATGTGAATGTCTGAATAAAATGCACGAATA
>CANQCM010000008.1 GCA_947589625.1 uncultured Alphaproteobacteria bacterium | reverse complement strand
AAACTAAACCGATTTCTATTATTTCTATATTTTAATTTTGTTATAACTAGTTTTTTTACGCAAAATACCGCATAACAAGAAAATGCAACAATAAACCAGATTTTTGCATCAAAAATTGCATCAAATATACGCCACAGGCGACAATCAAATTGACGCAAAAATAAATATAACGGCTGGTCATAATAACTTATTCCCAACGCAATCAGAATAGCGGTGACAAATCCAAACCACGCTAATTTTTTCCATTTAATTTGATTATCTTTTGTCAGAAACATTTTCCGCCCTTTTAATAAGAAATTATTCCGCAATCAATTTTTTATAAACTTTTTTATCTGTCAGAATTTTAACAGACACCGCTGCAGACAACGCGTCTTCGTCTGCGCCACTGGTAATTGTGGGACAACCGCGACGAATATCTGATGGTTTAACATTTTCGTCTTTGTTATAATCATGCGCACGAAAATCATTATTTATCACATTCAAGAAAAACGCATTTTGTTGTGATGACGACCGTATATTAGACAAACACACAATCGGGTAAATTCCGCGCCCATCAATCGTACGACCAGTCCCTGTTTTAATAACCTTGTTCAATAATTCCAACGCGCCACCATTATTCAGATTCAACCGCGTTGCAATTCGGGCCGCCCCTGCGGTCGGTGTACCCACCAACACACCACGCGCATTTTCATAAAATGCTGCTGCAACTGCTTCGGCTGTACCACGCGTCATATTAGACACCAACACTACCACAGGCACATTTGTAATTGCATTTGCCCCAGGAATAACTTCTATCTCGTCCAGCGCAGTTTGCACCACACGCATAACTGGTGTTTGCCCAACAAATAAACCTGCTAACTTTGCCGCCGACCGTTCGTTATCGCCAGACGCCGCACGCAAATCCAAAATAATGCCCGACAAATCAACATATTTATTTAATGCCTCGTTCACAATGGCAACCGCGTCATCTGAAACCTTGTGAATAACAATTTCCAGAATATCGCCTGTATCTGGGTCGCTGCGGTGAACAACATCTGCATCTGCAATCACAATTGTTGCGCGCCGCAATACCACATCTTTTTGACCTGCTGGGGTCAGCAATTTTATTTTTGATGTTCCAGAATTAAATCCACTGATGGCGGCATGCAATTCGGCGTCAGACATTTTACTGGTCGGAACACCATTTATTTGAACGATTAAATCGCCCATATTGATACCAGCCGTATCTGCAGGCGAACCCTTGTACACGCCGTCAACCCGATAATTACCGCGCGCGTCACGTATACCTTCCAGTCCAACACTGGTTAAAATGCGCCCGTCTTCGGTAATTTCAGCCTCGCGCGAATAAATATACCGACCGTTTTCATCAATTCCGCGCGTCAATGTATCAACAACCATTTGATAAATCTGATTTGCATTTGCTGCATGCAATGTGGCATCTTGGGCGCGCATTTTCAATACTAACGCAGTTGTTATTTCGCCGAACCCGTGCCAATCACGCGGTTTAGGACGCGGATAGTTTGCAATAATTGAATCGCGCCACACCAAAACCACACGTTCATCAGTGGCGGCAATATGCGCATCTGTATGCAGTCCTTCCAGACTTTCAATCGCAACATTTATATCTTTGCCAGCCCATTTTATGCCGTCTAATTTTTCATAAATTTCTGCAAAAGTATTTGATGTCTGGACAACATTTATGCCGTCTTGAATCATTTCGTCTTCAAAAAACAGGCTGTCTGCCGCGAACACAGGGCTGGCAATAAATGCCAGTGATGAACATAATAATAATGTTTTTATATTCATTTTAATCCCCCCGTTGTCAGCCATATTTTTAATATTTTGTATCACGCAAATCAAAATGATACAAAATAACATTAGATATATAAATACTGGTGGCAGTACCCATAACGATTGCAAACGACATTGCGATTGCGAATTCTTGCAACATTACACCACCAAATATATATAACCCAACCATTGCCAACAGTGTTGAAATACTGGTCATCAAAGTACGACGCAACATTTCATTAACAGACAAATCAATCAAATCGTCCATTGGCATTTTGTGATAGCGCTTAATATTTTCATCAATCCGGTCATAGTTCACAACCTTGTCATTAATAGAATAACCAATACCCATCAAAATAACCGCAATTGATGTTTGGTTAAATTCTAGACCCATAACCGAAAAGAATCCGAACATCAAAATAAAGTCCAATACCAACGATACGAATGATCCAACTGCATATCCGCCACGATACCGAATCCAGATATAAACACTCATCAATATAAATGACACCAAAATTGCCAAGATACCACCGCGCACCAGTTCGCCACCAATTTTAGGGCCAACAATTTGAACTTGGGAATATTCAACCTTGTTTCCCAGAATATCTTTGATTTCGCGTACGCGTTCATTTTGTTGCGCATCGGTCGCACCTTTTGGCAGGCCTACACGCACCAATATAGAATTACCGTCAACCATTTGTAATTCTGGGCTAAATGCCGCCAAGTCATGACGCATTTTATCAATGGTATAATCCGCAGTTGTGGGTTTAACCTCCATAGAAATACCGCCGGCGAAATCAATTCCATAATTCAGCCCACGTGTGCAAAGTGAAAAAATACTTAACGCCACCAACAGACCTGAAATCCAGTACGAAATTTTCCGATATTTCATAAAATGTAATTTCATTTCTAAATCCCTTATTTCATTTTAATAAAACCAATTTTTTTATTTTTGCCGTTCATATACCAATCAATCAGCACCCGTCCCAACATCAAGCATGTGAACAATGTCGTAATAACACCAATAGACAATGTTACTGCAAAACCACGAATTGGGCCTGCACCAAATTGGAACAATATCAACGCGCAAATCAAATTGGTTAAATTACCGTCCATAACTGTTTTATTAGAACGGGTAAAGCCCATATCAACCGCGCGCAATGTTGGCACCCCGGCGCGCACTTCGTCACGAATTCTTTCAAACGGCAATATGTTCGCATCAACCGCCATACCTAATGTTAAAACGATACCCGCGATACCTGGTAATGTCAAAGTTGCACCAAACAATGCAGACACACCAATAATCATTGCCAAATTGACCAACAATACCAAATCTGCAATTACACCAAACGCGCCATACAGGAATATCATAAATATAATAATCAATATCACACCGACGACACAGCCTATTTTTCCCTGCTCTATCGCGTCTGCACCAAGGCCGGCACCAACGGTACGTTCTTCAATAACTTGCAATGGCGCAGGCAATGCACCACTGCGCAACAGCACCGCCAAATCTTTTGCGCCTTGTAATGTAAAGCCCCCAGAAATCTGACCACGACCGCCTGCAATCGGTTCACGAATCACAGGTGCAGACAAAACCTTGCCGTCAAGAACAATTGCAAACCGTTCGTTTACATGTTCGCTGGTCAATTTTGCAAATTTACGCGCACCCGTGGTATCAAACACAGTTGTAACCACTGGCATATTATTTTGATCAAAGTCCGCTTGTGAATCTTTCAAATTTTCACCAGAAACCTCTACCCGTGAATACACAGGAATCTTTTGTTCTGGCGCTTCTAGCATAGGCATAAATTCTGTACCGCTGGGCGCATGACCTGATGTCATTTGTTCCGCAGATACATTTTCATTTACTAAATGAAATGTCATTTTTGCCGTTTGCCCAATAAGTTCTTTGATGTGTTCTGGATTGTCAACCCCAGGCAACTGAATTAAAATATATTTTCCGCCCTGCGATTGAATAGACGGCTCTTTTGTCCCCAGCGCATCAATACGCCGACGTACAATTTCAATACTGCGCGCCAGCGCGTCTTGAACCATTTCAGATTTTTGTTTTTCAGAATAAGACAATGTAATTGTATTGCCGTCTGATGATATATCAACCGTATCGCCAAAAGTACTGCGCAGGCGACCCTTGGCACGCGACACATCATCACTATCGCGCACTGTTAAAGACACCACACCATCATTACTGCGCAGATTAGCAAACCGAATTACACCTTTGGCACGGTCAATCAGCGCACTGCGTGTTTCGTCATATAATTGCACAGTTTTATCATGAAACATCGCATTGGTGTCAACTTCTAATAACAATTGCGCACCGCCCTTTAAGTCCAGTCCCAGTGGCACAGGCTTAATCCACGATGGAAAATACGGTGCCAATTTCGGCGACATTGTCGGCACCGCCAACAACACACCAAACACAGCCACAAAAATAATTGCCAATTTTTTCCACATACCCAAACCCTTTATTTTTCAACATTTGCAATGGCGTTTTTATTTACTTCTATAACAACGCCCTTGGCAATTTCCATTTCAATTGTTTGTTCATTTATTTTTTTAACAGTTCCATAAATGCCTGCCGCCAAAACGCGATTGCCGACCGCAACAGAATCTAGCATTTTTTTATATTCTGCCATACGTTTTTTATTCGGACGCACCATTAAAAAGTATATGATTGCGAATACAACGATTAAATACAGCATCATGCCTGTCCAATTACTTGTTTGTGCAGATTGTGCAACATCATTAACCACAGCAACTGTTTCTTCCATAATATTTCTCCTTGGTATTTATTCATTCAGAATAGTAAAAATTCGCGGAACTGTAAAGCATAAAATCAGCAAATTCAAACCCGTTCAAACCAACCGTCAATTTCCACAATTGGTATGATTTTATATACTGGTCGGCCATGATTGCATTCGCCTGCGCGTGGGGTATTTTCAATATCGCGCAACAACGCATTCATTTGATTCATGTCCAATTTTTGCCCAGCGCGCACACTGTGATGACATGCAAAATTCGCCAGTTTCAGGTGTAATCTTTCTTGTATCGCAGACGAATGCCCGTTGGCGCGAACCTCGTCCGCAATTGCATGAAATGCGTCCGCCCAATCCAGATTCCAATCTGATGGCACCGCAGAAATTGCAATCGCATCATCACCAAATGCATCTATATCAATGCCACACGCACGCAATTCGTCTGATACTGTTAAAACCGCTGAAACTTCTTCGGCACGCATGTTCACCACAATTGGCGTCAATAACGGCTGGGTTTTTATTGCGTGCGTACGCAATTTTTCATATGTAATGCGTTCATGTGCGGCATGCTGGTCTATGATAACCAGATTATCACCGCTTTGCGCCAGAATATATTTATTTGCAATCTGACCAATGACGCGCCCCAATGGCAAATTTTCCGCAATATCATCAGTATTTAGTGTGGCGGTTGGCGCACCCATAAACGCAGTATCAGGCGCGCGATGGGGCGACGCAACAAATAACCTAGATGAAAAATTTGTATTTGTTTTCGGTTGCGTTTGTTCCATTTTTGGCATTGTGCGCAAATTCATTTGTACACCTGACCACACAGGCGCAGGGTGCGATTGCGCGACATTTTCATTGACCGCTTCATTGACCGTACGCGCCAATGCATCACGTAAAGATTTTATTATAAACGCACGCACATGTGACGGTTCCAGAAAATGCACTTCTGTTTTTGCAGGCGAAACATTTACATCAACATTGCGCGGATTTAATGTTAAATACAGCGCACACAACGGAAATTCACGCGCATGCATTACGTCCATATATGCCGCACGCAACGCACCCACCAGAACTTTATCTTTTACAGGTCGCCCGTTCACAAACAGATATTGGTCAACCGATGACGCACGGCGTAATGTTGGTTGCGATATAAACCCAGATAATTTCATATCGCCGTTTGTTCCACTTGTCGCGTCAACACCCAGCATACGACCCACAACATCATCGCCCATCACAGACGCAATTCGTGCCGACAAATCTTGATTTTTACCAAAAAACCATTTGTTATTCAGCGCAAATCCAACATCAGGTCGCGCCATTGCCAGCCGTTTAACAACCTCTAATACCGACATCATTTCTGCGCGGTCGCCACGCAAAAACTTTAATCGCGCAGGCGTTCTGGAAAACAAGTTTTCAACCCGAACGCGTGTCCCCGTGTCCCAATCAGATGGTCGCACATCACCCGTAGACACATCTAGACGCCACCCGTGCGATGCGCCACGCGCCATAGAATCAATTGTCATATCAGATACAGACGCAATTGACGGTAATGCTTCGCCACGAAAACCCATATAATTAATGTTTAATAAATCGTCTGTTGGTAATTTAGATGTCGCATGTCGCATAACAACGCGTGGCAAATCTGCCGCCGAAATTCCAGCGCCATTATCAATTACAGAAATCAATGTTCGCCCACCGTCAACTACATCAATAACAATTTGGTCAGCGCCTGCGTCTAATGCGTTTTCAATCAGTTCTTTGACCACACTGGCAGGTCGTTCAACCACTTCGCCTGCGGCGATTTGATTAATCAGAAAATCAGGTAATACGCGTACAGGCATTTATGATATTTAATCCTTGAATTTTACTTCTAAAATTTCATATTCTTTTTCGCCACTGGGCAATTTTACAACACATGTATCGCCCACACATCGCCCAATCATTGCGCGTCCCACAGGCGATGTACATGAAATAACCATACGACCATCGGCTTCTATATCAGACAAAATGCGACATTGCATACGATTGCCGTCTTCGTCTTCAGCAGTAACACGCGCACCAAACACGACGCGGTTGCCAGTCAAAGCCTCTACATCAATAACATTTGCGTTTTCAATCACATCTTGAATAAACTGAATTCGTTTATCAATTTGCCGTTGTTTTTCTTTTGCGGCACTGTAATCCGCGTTTTCAGACAAATCGCCCAAAGACCGCGCCCATTGAACAGTTTTCAAAATTTCTGGGCGTTGATTTTCTTGCAAATCTTTTAATTCTTGAACCAGCGCATCAAACCCTGCGCGTGAAATAGGCTTTTTTTCCATAACTTACCCCACTTAATGCTAATGAAATTATAAGTATGAATTTTAATTTTGCAATTGTCAAATTATCAGGCTATACTTACAAGACCTATTCAGGAATTAAAACAAATGTTTAAGCCACGAATTTTATTCAGATTTTTAATGCGCCGATTTTTTTCGGGCTTTTTTCTGGTTATGCTGGTTATTTGCGGTATTATTTTCGCGGTAACTTTTGTAGAACGTCTGCCGTCTAATCCTGACGCATTGACAACACTGGCAGACGCATGGACGCGTTTATTGGAATATGTACCGCTGTTTTTACCACCTGCGGTATTTATGGGGACATTATTTGCCTCATATAATCTGACAAAATCTTCAGAAAGCATTATTGTGTCCAGTGCTGGCACATCACCATATCAAGCAGCGCGCCCCTTTTTAATCGGTGCGGCGTTGGTTGGAATTTTTGCAACAACTGTGGTAAATCCGTATTCTGTGGCGCGCAGTAATCAACATATATCTGAACACAATTTGAAATTAGTTGATAATGCAATTTGGCTGCGCGAGGCATCTGACAACCAGTATATAACCATGCGTGCAACATCAATGAAAAGTTCTGGTACGGCGCTGATATTTGATAATGCAACATTGTTTGTCCAAGATTCTAATTTTACATTGACCGAACAAATTAGCGCAAATCAAGTTAAATTAGATGACAGTGGTCTAACCGCAACAGGGGCAAAAATTCTAGATTCATCGGGCATAACACGGGTTGATGATTTTCATGCTAAAACATTGCTGACCCCACGCACAGTACTGGACAGATACTTGCAACCCGACCAGATTTCATTTTGGCAATTACCGAAATTTATTGAAAAAATGCGCAATATTGGTGTGCCTGTACGTGGCCATCTGGTTCAGTTTTGGACACTGCTGTTTTTACCATTGACCATGATTGCCATGGCGACACTGGGTGTTGCATTTTCGCAAACGCGCCAGCGACGTAATTTCAGTTTTGGGTTAAAGTTCAGTTTGGCAATCATAACTTGTTTCGTATTGTATTTTACCGTCAATATGTTTAATGCAATGGGCGCCACAGGTGCATTGCCACCAATGTTGTCTATTGTTGCGCCACCGCTGATTATAATTGCGGCGGCTGGGGCATTTATCGCCAGTTTTGATACATTATAAATTGAACCAAAGGAACAACCTATGCCATTGCGAAAAAAAAAGACTACACGAAATCGCATAATAATATTCGGCATAATTGCGGTGCTGGTGATACTGATGATAATATCGTTTCCGCCTGCCCAGAACATAACTGAAATTGTGCTGTATCCATGAACTATATAGAAATTTTTTTAGAAGCCATGTCTGCTGAAAAAGGTCGCAGTGCAAAAACACTGGCGGCATACGGCACAGATTTACGTCTGGCAGATAATGCGATTGACGGCGGTTTAATGGGCGCAGACGATGTGGCAATTTCTAAATATTTGGCGTCATTAAATGAACGACCAACATCTGTTGCCCGTAAGGCCAGCGCACTGCGCGGATTTTATAAATTTTTAATGTTGGAAAAAATTATTAAAACAAATCCAACCGCAAATCTGGAATTGCCAAAACGAAATCGCGCATTACCAAAATGCCTGACGATGCAAGAAATAGAATTGTTGATTTCATCTGCAGGCGATACACGCAATGCAACGCGTCTGCGCGCAATGATAGAATTGTTATATGCGTCTGGATTGCGTGTTTCTGAATTATGCGAATTACCAATGACAGCAATTCTGGGCGACAAATTATTGATTCATGGCAAAGGTGCCAAAGAACGCATTGTCCCGATGCACGACGGCGCAATCGCGACATTAAATAAGTGGATACAATTACGTGGTGATGACGCGTCAAAATATGTATTTCCTGCAAACGGCAAAACAGGTCATATCACGCGCGATGGATTTTTCAAGATATTAAAAAAGTGCGCTGTATTATCTGGCATTGACCCTCATCGGGTCAGCCCACATGTTTTGCGCCATTCGTTTGCATCGCACTTGTTGGCAGGTGGTGCAAACCTGCGCGCGATTCAGACAATGTTGGGACACGAAGATATTTCAACAACGCAAATTTATACACATGTGTTGCCTGAACAATTGCGCGAAACAATGCAATTACATCACCCATACGGAAAAGGACAAAATAAATGATACAAAAATGCGAACACGCAGGCTGTACCAAGGCAGGCACATGCCGCGCACCAAAAGACCGCACATTGCGCGAATATTGGCATTTCTGTACAGAACACGCCGCCGAATATAATAAAAATTGGAATTATTACGAAGGTATGAGTCCCGAAGAGATTGAGGCTGATTGGGAATTACAAACATTTGGCGCGCCGTTAAACAGCAAAACTAAATCGCACATAGACGCCGCAGATTATGCAAAATTTATAAACGATTTTTTAACAGGTCGCGACAGTTTTGACCACGCGCCACAAAAGCCTAAAATCGCCAGCAATATTGTTTCTGCGTTCAAAAAATTTGATTTACCGATTACTGCGTCATGGCGCGAAGTTGCAACCCGTTATCGTGTGTTGGCAAAAAAATATCACCCTGATACCGCGCATAACAAAGACAGTGCAACATCAGAATTTACCGCAATCACAGCCGCATATGAAACATTAAAAAAGCATTTCGGCAAATAATAAAATCTTAATTTTTTGCGTTCAGATATGCAATTGCGTCCATTGCCGCGCTGCACCCAGTGCCAACAGCGGTGGCAATTTGCATTTTTAATTCTGAATGGACATCGCCTGCAACATAAATGCCCGTGGGCATATTCTGTGGCGCCAGACGACCCATATTATCGCGCACGACATCTTCGTTCAAGAAATCAGTGTTTGCTTCGTGTCCAATTGCAACAAACACACCATCAACCAATAATTCTGCGCCATCGGTGGTTGTTGCCTTTAATTTATCATCATCTGTTTTTTCAATTTTCGCCATTTCTGTATTAAACAAGCATTGAATATTTTCGCGTTCTGAAACGCGGTTACGTAAAATCGCCTCGGCACGGGTGAACGCATCGCGCCGATATACAATCTTGACCGATGCCGCAATATCTGCCAGATACAACGCGTCATTTAATGCAGAATTTCCGCCACCAATTACAATAACATCTTTGCCATAATAGAAAAATCCGTCGCATGTTGCGCAATAAGATACGCCCTTGCCCATCAATTCGCGCGCGCCTGCGATTTCCAGTTTTCTGGGTGATGCACCTGTCCCGATAATAACAGCGCGCCCAACATATCTGTTGCCGTCATCGCATAAAATACTGAATCCGCCTTCGGCGTCGCCAGAAATATTGGTTGCAGATACAAATTTTATTTCTGCGCCAAAAGATTCTGCCTGCTTTTTCATAAATTCTGCCAATTCAATCCCAGAACCCATAAACCCAGGGTAATTTTCCAACTTGGCAATCCCAGCCATTTGACCGCCCAATGTTGTGCCACCCAAGACTAATGTCTTTTTACCGCCACGCGCACAATACAATGCCGCAGTCAGACCAGCAGGCCCAGACCCCAAAATCAAAACATCATACATAATAATATCCATTTAATCGTCCTTTTGGACTACACAATAACAAATTTGGGCGCGAAACGCAAACTTATTATTTTTCGGAATATTGACAACGGGCGCACACGGGTTTATTATTTAGAAAAACAGCATTGGGGGTACAATATGCTTGATATTAAATATATACGTGAAAATGTTGACGCAGTAAAAAACGCATGTCGCGTCAAGGGTTTCCCAGATGTAACAGATGAAATTCTGGCACTGGACGCGCGTGTACGCGAACTGAAAACAATCACACAAACAAAAACAGCAGAAAAGAATAAAATCACACGCGAAATTCCGACTGCCACTGATAAAGCGTCTTTAATCGCCGAATCTAAAAAAATTACTGCAGAAATTGCGGCCGAGATGGCAGAACTGGACGAAAAAGAAGCGGCTTTACGTGAACTGATACACCGCGTACCCCAAGTTCCATCACCAGACGCCCCAATTGGTCGGGACGATGCTGACAATGTTGTTGTTCGTGTTGTTGGCACACCGCGCAAATTTGATTTTACCCCACGCGCACAATGGGATTTACTGGATATGAACGGTTGGTGGGCGCCTGAAAAAATCGCAAATATTTGTGGCACACGCACATACGCATTAATGGGCGAAGCCGCCGAATTAGAACTGGCTGTTGAAACATATGTTATTCAAAAACTAATCAGTCGCGGTTTCAAATTCATAACATGCCCATCAATTACAAAACCACAAACGATTTTTGACGCAGGTCATTTTATGGGTTCTGATTTATCGGTTATGAATAACGATGTATTTATGCTGGCTGATACAGATCGTTGCTTGGCAGGTACGGCTGAAATCATTATCAATTCACTGCACGCAGGCGATGTATTAAACGAAAAAGATTTGCCATTAAAATATGCAGGCTTTTCACCATGCTTTCGCAAAGAAGCAGGTGCCGCAGGTCGCGACACACGCGGTTTAATGCGCATACACCAATTTAACAAGGTTGAACAATATGTGTTCTGCACGACTGAACAAAGCGATGAAATGCACGAACATATTTTACAAAACCTGTGCGACATTATGGCAGATTTCGAATTGCCATATCGTGTTATTGCAAACTGCACTGGCGACATGGGATTTAACAAAGTCAAAATGAACGATGTCGAGGCATGGTTTCCATCTGAAAACACATATCGCGAATTGGGCAGTTGTTCGTCAATAGGCACATTCCAATCGCGTCGCACAAATACCCGCTATCGCGCCGCCGATGGGTCTTTGCAATATTGCGCCACATTAAACAATACAGGAATTGCCCTGCCCCGTGCATTGATTCCAATATTGGAAAATCATCAAAATGCCGATGGTTCAGTAAATATTCCAAAATGCCTGCAACCACTGATGGGCGGTCGCACCAAGATTGGTGGCAAACATTAAAAAACGGCGCAATTTGCGCCGTTTTATTTATTTTATTTTTTCTTGCACTGCGAAACTTTTTACTGACTTGAACGGATATGTGATATCGCGCAACCACGAAGACGACATTTGATAATTCATTGCCTTAATTTTGTTTAACAATTTCTTTTCCGCATCGTCCAGCATGAAACCTTGCTTGACCCGTGAATAATATTCATCTACCGCGTGCATAACCTGATCTAGTGCTAAAAATTTAGAATTATCGCGTTCGTTCGGCATAAATGCTTCGGCATCAAGAACCAGATTATCTTTGACCTGTTCCCCGTAATCACAATATTTTTCTGGATTGGTAATGATTTTATCCAGTTTTTTAATATTGTCCAAAATAAGCTTGTACTTGTGTTTATCAGGTGCTTTTTTTGCCAATTGAGTTAAATATTCCATTGCTTTATACAATGCTTGTTTTATTGTTTTATCATAATCAATCATGACAAACTCCTTGTGTTTGCTAATATTATAGCATATTTTCTTGAATTATCAAATTTTTAGTGTATCCTGATGGGTTGCATAAAATAAAAAGGGCAGACAATGAAAATTCGTAATATCGCAATTATCGCGCACGTTGACCACGGCAAAACGACATTGGTGGACAACATGCTGAAACAAGCAGGCACATTTCGCGAAAACGAACGCGTTGAAGACCGCGTTATGGACAGTGGCGATTTGGAACGCGAACGCGGTATTACAATTTCTGCCAAGCCCACATCTATTCAATGGGGCGAATACAAAATCAACATTGTTGATACCCCAGGTCACGCCGATTTTGGTGGCGAAGTAGAACGCATTTTATCAATGGTTGACGGTGTTGTCTTGTTGGTAGACAGTGCCGAAGGCCCCCTGCCACAAACTAAATTTGTTTTGTCCAAGGCGTTAAAATTGGGGCTGCGTCCGATTGTTTGCATTAACAAAGTTGACCGCAGCGATGCCCGTCCAGACGAAGTTTTAACTGAAACATTTGATTTATTTGATAAACTGGGCGCGACCGATTCCCAACTGGATTTTCCATACCTGTATGCGGTGGGACGTGATGGTTGGGCGGTACGCGACTTGAACGATGAACACAAGGATTTAACACCACTGTTTCAATTGATAATTGACCATGTGCCTGCACCAGATTGCAACGGCACGCGGTGCCAATTGGACGCGCCATTTACAATGCTGGCAACTACATTAGAGGCAGACCCCTATGTCGGCCGCATTTTAACAGGAAAAATAGAATCTGGCACTGTGCGCGTTGGTCAATCGGTCAAGGCAATAAATATGCAAGGCGAATTCATTGAAAACGCCAAAATAACCAAGATTATTGAACATCGCGGTATTGAAAAAGTTTCGCGCGATTCTGCATCTGCGGGCGACATTGTTGTTTTGGCAGGCTTTTCCAAGGCAACGGTGGCGGATACATTGTGCGACCCATCTGTTACGACACCAATTCCTGCAATGCCAATTGACCCACCAACCCTGACCATGACCTTTTTCGTAAACACATCGCCATTGGCTGGCAAATCAGGCAAGAAATTAACATCGCGTATGATTGGCGAACGTCTGTTCAAAGAAGCTGAAACAAACATCGCCCTGCGCGTAACACAAAGCGAAAATAACGAAGCGTTTGAAGTTTCTGGTCGTGGCGAATTACAATTAGGCATTTTAATTGAAACAATGCGCCGCGAAGGCTTTGAATTAAGTGTATCGCGCCCACGCGTTGTATTTCAAACAGGCGAAAATGGTGAAAAGCTGGAACCTATTGAAGAAGTCGTAATTGATGTTGATGACGAATTTTCTGGTGTTGTAATTGAAAAAATGACCAAACGCAAAGCCACAATCACAGAAATGAAATCATCAGGTGCAGGCAAAACGCGGATTGTATTTTCTGCGCCATCGCGCGGGCTAATTGGTTATTTATCAGAATTTCGCACTGACACCCGTGGCACAGGCATTATGAACCGCGTATTTGATAAATATGACACATATCGCGGACCAATTATGCAATATCGGCCTGGCGTTCTGGTTTCAATGGAAAACGGCACAGCGGCAACATACGCGCTGCATAATTTGGAACCACGCGGCACATTGTTTATTGGCCCCCAGACCGAAGTTTATTCTGGTATGATTATCGGCGAACATTCCAAAGAAAATGATTTGGAAGTAAACCCAATTCGCGGCAAAGAATTGACCAACATGCGTTCTGTTACCGCAGATGAAAAATTATTCTTGGCACCACCACGCAAAATGTCGTTGGAAGAAGCACTGTCGTACATTCAAGACGATGAATTAGTCGAGGTTACCCCCGCAACAATTCGTCTGCGCAAAAAAGAATTGGACAGCAACACGCGCAAGAAAACACATAAAAATATCGAAGAATAAAAACACCGGCAAATGCCGGTATTTTTATTCTGCATAACACGCCTCTGGATTATTGTCATCATACGTGCCAGACCAAGTTGACCAAGTAAAATTTTGACTGCAGTATAAATAACTGCATGTCCAGTTAGAAGAATGATATAAACAACCGTATGCCCAATCTTTATCACCTACATAATTAGTAATATCATCATTAGGTTTGGATATATTATTATATTCATATGTGCCTGTTTCATTTGAACCACTTAAAACTGTACAATCAGCCAGACTGTCTTTGAATGGATTTCTTGGACGCCGCCAACCACCATTGGGACACGGCATACATATCGCCCTTTCACGACCAGTTGCGCGCCCATTTGGCGCAAGACCTTGAATAGCCAAATAAGTATCAGGTGGACAATACCAACTGAACAGTCCATTTTGTATACTATAAACTTTATATGAACCTGTGTGTCCGCCAGGCCATGTTTCACCTGGTGACAAATGTTGAGATGCTGTTAAATCTGGTGCCAATAAACATAAGGGAAAACCGACCCTATCACTGACATCACGATATCCCCATTCACATATCGTCTTGTTTTCTTCATCATAATGATACGGGTTATCGCACCCATGTGGCATTTGTTCACAATGCGCCGAATTACCAGTGCCGACCAATGTTTGATATATACCGTCACCGCCATCTGGGTATCGTTCACACCCCCAATCACATGTACTATTTGTATGACCAGGTGTATCACTTGCCTTGGTATACTGATTAGGGCATGTGGTACATTTACTGCTATTAAAATATTCTGTTTCTAGACACCCAAGGCTACTATTACTAAGACTGCAACCATACAATTCAGCATGTGCATATGTTTGACCATTATTTCCAGTACATGTCATACACCCATAAGAGTATGTTTCCGATTCCGTACTCAGCAAATCTTTCCAATTTGAACCATTATTATTTGGGGTCGGATTCCAAGTATATTCTTTATCTGTAAAACTCGGCACATCATCTGTTATTATTTGCTTACCTTGCAGTTTTCCGCAAACAGTGTATGCCATTGCGTTAAATGATATCATTATACTTATTATTGATACAAATATTTGCCTCATTATCAGCCCCCCATTGTTCAGATTAAAAAATGCCATCAGGAATCTGATGGTCGGGGTGGTTCACAAATCAGTATATCAATGATTCTGTCTGTCTTTGGTAAAACCTGTTGTATAACAGACAGCCCCCCGACCGCATTTGGTCGGGCGTTGTTTGCGATACAAAATATACGGCAAGCAATCGGAAAACGATGCTCTACGCATAATTCGCATCGGATATACGGACCTGTGAAAGTCCCGAAACCAGTTCCCACTGGATTCAAAACAGATTATAAACAATGCATATAAAAAAGTAAATACAAAAAAACCACCAGCATTTGCCGGTGGTACACATTACGACAATTTTAATTTTGCCCGCAACCAATGACGCCAGTGATTGCGATTTTCGCGTCCTGGAATCAGGCATGCACTGAACCGCACAATCTTGCGACGAATTAAAACAGACAATCGCGAACCATGCGATTTTATATATTCTTGTAATGCGGCGTCATATTCCTTCATAGCCCCAGCGTCAGGCGCAATATCACGCGCAGTATACTTAAAACCATAATCATCAAAAAATTCTTTGAGATATTTGTTGCCCCCCCCTATGACTTGCGGGGCTTCGGCGCCATGGCCTGTTTTAACTTTCTCGCAAGACGCACAAATAAATATGCTGTTCAAATTTACAGTTCTGTTTAATAAATACTGGGTTGATGCGTTATCTTTATTGAGGCGATTGCGTTTTAATTGAATAACTGTACCGCCAGGTTTCATCATCAAAGACAAATGCAATGCAGAACCGGCGCACCCCGCCAAAACTTCAGCGCCTGCAACAGTTTTAATTTGTTCGTCCAGTGTCATTGTTTCAGGATAGAAAATCGTAAATCCGTTTTTCTGGAAAACATTTTGCACTGCTTCTTCGCCGTATGTTTTGCGCGATTTTAATTTGCATCGCGACATATAAATCTTGCGTGGCGCAGATTTTGGTATTTTGAAATTAGACGCAATTTTTTGATATGTTGCACCAAATTCTGCGGACGAATACACCGGCAAATTATACCCTTGGCGCGGAACATAGACATTTCTAAACCGCGTTGTTTGCGTCAAAATTATGATATTTTCGCGCTTTACACCAACCAATTCCAGCAACCGAAACATATATTCAGGCACTGGCGACACAGATTTATTATCAATCAGCACCGCCTTGGCATTTTTGAATTTCGGGTCAAGAAACGCATACGCGCGATTCATGTGTTCCAGTAAAAAATGCCCAAATTGTGGCATTACATTACCAACAAAAACAGCATCTGCGTCAATGTATGGAATATTTTTATGGTTAAATTTCGGTATAAATTGCCCGTTGTTTTCGCGCACTTGTGATGAAGATTTTACAAATTTGAAATTGCTGTCAAACACGCCAAAGCCGTGCAGATGTTCATTTACGATAATTCCATTTGGCACGCATTCTATATTCATTTCGCACATTTTTTGTCTGCGAATTTGATGCGCCAGATATTTTTTATATTTTTCATCGCCATACACTTTATAAGACATGTTTATTTTCCTTTATTGCAAAATGCGCTTAAATTGTGTAGATTATATATCATGATAAAAAATAAATCTAGGATTAAACGCTTGTTCTTGTTTGCCGGCTATGATGCGCACGGCGTAATTGACAAGGCACTGATTTATTATGTTCGCGCACTATCAAAACTGGGCGATGTTATTGTCTGTACAGATTGCGATTGCGCAAAATCAGAAATCAAAAAAATAGAAAAATATACAATCGGCACAATTTCTGGTCGCCATGGCGAATATGATTTTGGTTCATACAAACGCGCATACATGTATGCACACGATGCGCGCATTTTACCGCAATATGATTATGTTTATTTGATAAATGATTCTGTATATGGGCCACTGGAACCATTGGCGCAATATTTATTAAAAATGGAATCTTTTGGCACAGACGCATTTGGTATGGTGTGTAATCCAAACCGGCACGAGGCTTATATTCAATCATGGTTTATCGGTTGTGCAAAATCAGTATTTTTATCAAAATGGTTTGATGAATTTATGCGTTCTGTTACACATCAACCAGACAAAGGATCGGTTACATATCTGTATGAACACGGCTTTACACGCATGTTAAATAAAAATAACAAAACATGGCAATGTATATATTCTGTACCAAATCGCGGAATTTATAACCGCATAAAAAAACTGTATTTACGCGGATTGCCGTTTTTCAAAAAGAACGCTTTTATTCGTCATAATGGTGCACTGGGCGCGCAAATCGCGTACATATTGCGCCATATTCCAGATGATTTGGCGCGCGCAATTATGACGAACGCAACGCGGACATGGGGCGATGAACATATTCACTGGCTTTTGACACGAAATCCGATTAAAATATTTATCAGAAATATTAAATACGCAACTCATAAAATTCTGCACGAGGGATTATGACGACACACAACAAACGTATTGCCGCCATCACAATGGCACGAAATGATGAATTCTTTTTGACCCGTTGGGCGCGTTATTATGGCGCACAAATTGGAATTGAAAATTTGTATATATATCTTGATGGCACAGACCAGAAAATCCCACGGGCGGCGGCGCGTGCAAATGTAAAAAAGATTCCACATATTGAACAACCACGCGAAGTCGGCGACAAAACCAGAATATTAATGTTGTCTGATTTGGCAAAAAAATTATTCAACGATGGCTATGATATTGTTATCGGTTGCGATTGCGATGAATTCTTGGTCGCAGACCCACGCACAGGCAAAAATCTGGCAGAATATTTATCTGGAATAAAAAATCGTGCAACCGTATC
>CANQCM010000007.1 GCA_947589625.1 uncultured Alphaproteobacteria bacterium | reverse complement strand
ATCCAAATAAGGATTTAGGAAAATGGTTATTACGCAAAGTATTGCGTTTACAAGCATATCAATTATTAACTTATGATATACTTATGCAAAAGGGTATTGATAGTATAGAAATATCAAAAAACACTGACGGGTCATATAACATTAATTTTAAAGAACTCGGGACATATGAAGAATTTGAAAACGAAAATAAAATATAGCAATGTAAGCTTTATTAAATTTTCTTAATAAATACAATAACTATTGGCATACACGAATAAAAACACAACGCCACCCTTTTTTCGGCAGATTTTAAGGAAAAACAGCCGTTTTTTTCCCTGCCCACTGTAGGATTTTAATCTCCTAGGTTTTGGGGTTGTTTTATGGAATAATTCCTACGCAATAAGAAAAAGGAGAAAGAAATGAAATGTATAGAACTCTGGGAATCTATAGAAAAATTTGCAGAAAGCAAAAACCTAAGTTGTTCTGCACTTGCGAAATTAAGTGGGCTTGATAAAACAACTTTCAATAAGTCCAAACGCATCACTTCGACCGGCAAAGAGCACTGGCCATCGACTTATAGTATTTATAAAATACTTCAGGCGACTAATACCACCCTGCAGGATTTTATAAAGTTCCTCCCGCCTTGCGACATCGTGCAGTAAGATTAATCACACCCAACACCCCGCGAAATCATACGATTTTGCGGGGTGTTGCCATCGGCAATCAATCATCGTGTTTTGGAAAATATTTATAAAAATCTATAATAGTCATATGGAACTTATTTAATATTTTAGTAAGTGTATTTGTATTTAACCATTTAGGCTTTCCATATCTGTTATAGCGCTTGGATTTATTTAATGTTGATGAACTTAATCCACATATTTTTGCTAGTTTTGAAAGAGTTAAATTGCGTGTTTCGCAAAAGTTGTCGACTGCGTCCCACCAATCTTTATTTTTTAACATTTTAATACCTCTTTGTTGTATCTGTTAACTTAAACAGATTCAACGAATTAAGGTATTATGTTTACGGTGTATTTCTATATTTTAATAATAAAAAATACTGACGATTAAATGCCGGTATTTGTTTGTCTTTTACCAAATCACATGTTAAGAGTAATTTTATGCAATCTTAATAATTCATTTATTATAAAAATCGCCTGCGTATAACGTACTGAATTTTTTGATTTTTTTATTTTGATTGATGTGATATTTGATGTTTTTTAGTAAAGAAAAAATGTTGGTTTTATTTTTATACTTGTCAAATTGGATTAATTTCATTAAAGTTCTTGCAAATCTGCTGTTGTTGTAATATACTCATTTACGTAAAAACAATAAAAATAAAACCAACCTATAATTTTTATGGGGTGTCTACTTGAAACGAATTGTTAGATACTACGGTTTTGATATATGGCGCATTTATTATATTTCATTGTCAAATCGAATGCAAAATCGTTGTATAGGGTGAAGAGAAATGAAAAATTTAATTAATAATCTAACTGATATTCGCGAAAAATCTGTTTTAATCATCGAAACGCAAGATTGGCATGCAGAAACTATACCCGGTTATGCTAAATATTTTTTAGATTTGGGATATAATGTTGATATATTCATGACCCCTAAAAATGTTGTAGAATATCCGTTGTGTCGTTGTCCGAATGTTGCGCGCATATTCATTGGTACACTTAAGCAACTAAAATCCTTTTTGGATTCTGATTTTATTACAAAATATGATTTCGTTTTTTTCAACAGCATATCATATAAGTGCGCTAAACATATACCGAAAATGTTTAACATGCTAAAAATGCCAAAATACGGTTTGTTTGGAGTAGTACACGAGGCCATTAGTCGTGCATGTGATAAATTTCCAGAATTACACAATATGATTAAATCTGGGCGTATTTTTGTATTAGGCGATGTGAATGGCGTTAAACGCATGAATCCGCATTATTTTGGTAATGTTAATATAAGCCCAAAACATAAAAAAGTTATTTTTGCGGCTGTTGGCGCTGTAAAAAGTCCTAAAATAATAACTAGTGCCATTCACCAAATAATTGATGCAGGAATAAAAGATTTTCAAGTTGTTGTTATTGGTACGGGGACAATTGAATTGTCAGACGATATTAGTAAATATGTTCGGATTTGTGGTCGGTTAAAATTTCCAGATATGTTCAATGAAATTGAAAACGCTGATTTTTTATTAGGGCTTTTGGATATAAACAATCCATCGCATCAATCTTATTTAAAAGGTCAAGTTAGTGGTTCTTTGCAATTATCTTTAGGTTTTGCGAAACCATTGATATTAAATGAAGTCTTTGCTACAAATTATGGCTTGGATAATAAAAATTGTATTATATATTCTGGCAATGATTTAGGCGATGCAATGATACGTGCATATAAAATGACTGCGCATGCTTATGATAAAATGCAACAAGCATTAATTGCAACTGCATCAAATATTTATCAAAAGTCTTTACAGAATTTGAAAACATCTATCTCAAACGCAATTAACCACACAACGCGTATTCCAATAGTATTTGGCTTTGACGACAATTATGCGGTGCCAGCATCTATTGCGATTCAATCTTTATTGGATTCCGCATCGCCCGACACACAATATGACATTATTGTTTTTTATGATAAATTGAAAAACAAAACTAAACGTAAATTCACACAAAAATATCATATTCGATGGATTAAAGTTAAAAGGAATTTGTTGAAAAAAGCACCCACGGGCTGGAGTGGCATTGCTACATATTACAGATTATTATTAGCTGATTTATTACCAGAATATAATCGCGTTATATGGTCTGATAGTGATGTGCTGTTTAAGTCTGATTTGGCAGATATTTATAAAATAAATATGCATAACGCTGATTGGGCAGGTATAATCGCAGAACGCCAAGATGAAAAAAATGGCGTTCACCAACACTTCCCAGAAAACACCAAGCCTTTTATCTTTATGCCAGGTTTTATGATTGCCAATACCTTACAATGGCGAAATAAAAACATGTTAAATAAATTTTTAAACATTATACAAACTTATGGTCCACAACTTAAAATGTTTGATCTAGATGTGTTAAACTTGGCTGCAGATAAAATTTGTGCAATACCATTTGAATATTGTGTTCTAGAAGAAATTTTTAATCATACTGATATTACAAATGCATCAGAATATCCATGGCTAGCAAACAGTTATGGACACGATGCATTAGTGCATGCGCACAAAAATCCAAAAATTATACATTATACGGGGCCATCTGTAAAAATTTGGAAACGTCCATTGAATGAAATCACCCCAGAATATTTACAATATTTGATGACATCACCAATGATTGATGCTGAATTTTGGTTTCCTGGGACTTTTAGAAGAATACATGCTTTTTTATTATGGTTGGTAATAAAACTTATGCCAATAAAATCCGTACGATATATGTTAAAAGATAAACGTAAAAGACTATTTATTCAATCTTTCTGTTTGAAATATTAAAAATAAAAGTAAAAACTTTGCACGTTTTTGCAATGTGCTATTCAATCATTAGGTGTTGTATATTACGATTTAGCTTGACGTTGCCATGCGTCACAGACTTGTCAATTTCAGAATTTATTTTATTCAACGCATCATAAATATTTTTCGTTGTGTTTATATTTATTTGATGGCGCGTAACAGGGTCAATGTCCCAAACATTATCGCGATTTTTATCCAGTATATTGTGGAACGATTGTTCTGCGCATTACAAATTCTAATCAGAATCTGAATACCTGTCCCAAGATGATGGCACTTGTTAAAGCTTTGATGTAAAATGCTTTCATTTTATCATTTGAATTTGTTACCCCCCCCTATTTTATGTGGGATATTTTTTAATATAAAAACATAGAAATATCCCGTAAACATAATACCTTAATTTTGTTGAACTTTCTTACTTAAACAACACAACAAAGAGGTATTAAAATGTATAAAAATAACGACTGGTGGGACGCAGTCGACAACTTTTGCGAAGCACACAATTTAACTCTTTCCAAACTAGCAAAAATATGCGGATTAAGTTCATCAACATTGAACAAGTCTAAGCGCTATGATAAATATGGCAAGCCCAAATGGTTAAATACAGGTACTCTTACTAAAATATTAAATACATTTAATATGACTATTGTAGAATTTTATAAATATTTTCCTAAACACGATGATTGATTGCCGATAGCAAACACCCCGCAAAACAGAAGGTTTGCGGGGTTGTCTGGAGTGATTAATCCTACTGTACGATGTCGCAAGAGTGCGATTAATCTCACTTAACGATGTCGCAAGGTGGTAAGAACTTTATAAAATCTTGCAATGTAGTATTTGTAGCCTGAAGTATTTTATAAATACTGTACGTAGATGGCCAGTGTTCTTTGCCTACTGATGTTAAACGTTTAGATTTGTTAAAGGCTGTCGCGTCTAAACCGCTTAACTTTGCCAGTGCAGAACAAGAGATGCCTCTGCTCGCCGCCAGTTGATCGATTGCATTCCAGATTTCATTGTGTGTCATATTTTACTCCTTTTTTATGATACACAGGAATTATTTCATAAGCATGCCAGATGGTCAAACAGTTCGCGCTATACGCGAATTCGGTCGCAGAAATCTGCCGAAAAATAAAGTTCTGTAATTTTTTGTGTATTTATAGTTTTTAGAGAAAAATAAAAATTATCGAATCGGAATCGGCGATTCAAGCTTCTAATTATTTTATATTATAGCTTAAATTCTGACTTTTTTCAATTTTATTCACATCGTTATAACATACACAACAATGGGAAAAGCCGCTTGACTTGAGCTGTTTTTAGATATAGTATAAGCAAGGCGTTCGGGCATAGTTCAGTCGGTAGAACAACGGACTGTTAATCCGTATGTCACTGGTTCGAGTCCAGTTGCCCGAGCCACGAATATCAAGGGTTCCAGCCGGAACCCTTTTTCTTTGATTTTTCTTTTGCTACCTATTTGCTACCACGAACAGCATTTCACACATCGTAAAAGCCTTGAATTTCCGGGATTGTTCACTAATATACAATTATAATCAAAGAGGTTTAATTATGGTTGATGTTGAGATTCTTGACACGTGCACATTGCGACAAGCCTGCGAATGGATTGCATTAAAGTGGGAGCCTATGAGTGACTTATACGAACAGTATACCGGCAGAATAAGACCGCAACACCCCCTTTTTGCAGAAATAAACTTTGACCTAACGACTAAACCAAGCATAGAATGGGATAAATACATCCCTGTGATAAACCAAGCTGAAGCTGCGCTAAAAATAGCATTAACAAAAACGCAAATTGTAGCATCAGGCACATATATCCCAGAACACATAGATGAATCTACGCACAACGAACGGGACGATATTGAATTTCAGCCTTTGTTTACACTAGATGTGAACAATAATCGATTTTTATTGGATGGCAAACCTATCTATACAAACATCCGTATCGATTTCACAAAGTTGTTATCAGTATTCCCTGGCATTAACAGGAAACAAAAAAATACATATAAAAGCGATTACATGCAGCTTATGGACGAAGTGATAAATCAGGAACATATCACGGATAAAAACCAATCAAAAAAGACCGTGCTAAAGGACATTATAATACAAAAAATGAAAGAAAAGAAAATGCGTCCGTCTGACAAACTTGCAGATGCGATGGCTACACTTATACGCCAACCATCATCACAAGGCGGCCGCAACAAAAAGGGGTAACCCCATATAAAAAAGCAACCGTTTTTCGGGGTGTTTCGGCACCCCTTTTTTTATTGGATTTCTACGGGGTACAGCACTTATTTTTTCTACTGTTTTACAATATGGGGTAATCCGTTTTGGGCATTTAAAATTAAAAATCACATGTGTATATTGGCCATGTATAAACAACATTCTTCGAAATTAATAAAAAAAGGAAAATAAAATGGCAGAAAGAATGAAATTAATGACACAAAAAGAAACGGCTGCATATCTTGGAACAACCGTAGGTTCGTTGAATACCTGGCGCGCAACTGGTAAGCATAAAATACCATACATAATCTGGGGGCGAAGCATTCGTTATCGCAAAGAAGACCTGGATGCATGGATTGCAGAACATTCAAAAAACACCCTGTCAACACCGGCAATTTAAATTTAATATTCCACATCAACCCGTATACACGCGGAAAGAATTTTGAAAGGAAAGCGACATGACGAATTTTTGTAACTTTATACCAGAAAAAACTATCCCGGTTCCAAAACCGCCCACCCCAGAAGAATTACGTGCAAATACCGAAAGATTCCGCCGAGAACACGCATCTCGTTTAAATTCGCTGGGCCGACATTTTATACACGACCCACTGTCAGAATACGATAAAAAAATCGCAGAGAAAGCACTGGCGGATTGCAAATCCTGGGCTGAATGGAAAGCATTAGAGGCGGACGATATTCGAATTAAAACAACTGGCATTATGACGACAATGGGCGTGGAAGAACTGCTGGAGCGATACAAACTAAAAATCCAAAATGCCTACAGGGCCGAAATATGGTTTACGACTCAGCTGTCAAAATGTCAGGCAAAGTTGGATGAATTGCGGTCGCAGCCACAAACAAAGTCATCCAGAAATAAAATCAAGCACTGGACTGAACGCAAGATAACATACGAGCTGGGGCTTGCATCACAAATAGACAAAACCAACCGATACGAAAGTCTGATAATGAAATGGCTGGGGGTAATTCAAAAAATTCGCACAGCGGACGTTGCAAAGGAAATCAAATACGAACGTCGGGGTAACGGCAACAAATACGGATTCAATCCGAATATGGCATCCCGAGAAACCGCCACAGGCATGTTTCAAGAAGACTAACCAAGGAGCACAAAAAAAATGACAACTAATGAAAAATTAACAGAAATATTAAAACGACTAATTACTACAGCGGTAAAAGAACAAAATGAACTTGTTGAAACGTCTGTCGGGTACAGCCCCGCATATGATAGTCGCCTGGAAAAAATCGCACACAATTTGGTCATCAAAGCCGAACATGGCGATATCAAAGCGATAGATAAAATCCGAGAAATTGTCGGTGATGTAGAATGGGACGTATAAGAGAACAGAGATGATATACGCATACCTTAGAGTCAGTACAGACACCCAAGACACTGAAAACCAGCGCACAGGAGTTGACGCCAAGGCACGTGCGCTGGGGTTAACCATAGACAAGTACATTGTCGACGATGGCATATCTGGTACCAAAGAACCAGAAAAACGTGCACTGGGCGGTTTATTACGTAAAATAACCTGTGGAGACATCATTATTTGCAGTGAACTTTCGCGTTTGGGGTGAAAACTGTTTATGATTATGGGTATTTTAGAACATTGTATGAAAGTCGGGGTCAAGGTCTATACGGTAAAGGACAATTACGAACTAGGCGACAACATTCAATCCAAGGTTTTGGCCTTTGCTTTTGCTCTGTCTGCAGAAATTGAACGCGATTTAATTTCGCAACGCACCAAGGAGGCAATGGCCCGCAGACGTGCGTGCGGTTTATACACGGGCAGAAAGCCAGGTGCAAAAAATTTGCGACATAAATTAGACGGCAAGGAAAATGTGATTAAATCGATGTTGTCAAAGGGGTATTCACGTCGTCAAATAGCAAAAAAATTAAAAGTCAGCCCCACCACAATCAATACATTTCTTAATAATGCATAACCTGTATTGCTGAACCTTAATAAAGTGCAACAGAACCTTTGATTTTTGGGAATTTTATGCTACAATAACCCTCATAATAATGAAAAGAATTGGGGTTGGCTATGTATGCACAGAATTTCAAAACGATAGATAATGAATTACGCAAGGATGGCGGTTGTTCAACCGAAATGGATTATATTGAACAAACGTCCTGGTTATTGTTTTTGAAATACCTGGAAGACCTGGAATCCAACAAGGAAATGGAGGCCGAATTAAACGGTAAAACGCATACACGTATTCTGGACAAGAAATACACATGGTCGTCATGGGCATGCCCAAAACAGGCAGATGGTTCTTTGGACATGCATCTTGCAATGACGGGTGATGATTTATTGGAATTTGTAGAGCCAAGCGACCCCAATAAACCAGGATTATTTAAATACCTCGCCAACTTTAAGCAAACGGCACAAAGTCCAGATACGCTGGAATATAAAATTGGTGTGATATTTAGTACTATAAAAAATAAATTTCAAAGCGGATATGTAATGCGTACAGTCATAAATGCGATTGATGGCATGCGTTTTCAAACCAGCGAAGAACAACATGAAATGTCCGCATTGTACGAAGAAAAAATAAAAAACATGGGCAACAGCGGTCGTTCCGGCGGCGAATATTATACCCCGCGTCCATTAATCCGTACAATGGTTCGTCTATTAAATCCAAAAATCGGCGACCGTATTTACGATGGTGCGTGTGGTTCAGCAGGCTTCTTGGTCGAGGCATTTAATTACCTGAAAGAAACTCCAAATATGTCTGTAGACGACATGAATACATTGCAACATGATATGTTGTTCGGCAAAGAATTAAAACCGCTGCCATATGTCATTGCAACCATGAATATGATTCTACATGGGGTTGAGGCACCAAATATCATGCGCACAGATACGCTGTCTGAAAATATTATGGCAATTCAAGACAAAGACCGCTTTGATATAGTTCTGGCTAACCCCCCCATTCGGCGCCGCCACCCAGACCAGTGTACAACAGAATTTTCCAATAAAAACTGGCGAAACAGCATACCTGTTTATGCAACATTTCATCAAATATCTGAAAGCGGGCGGTTCGGCGGGCGTCGTTATCAAAAACACATTCCTTAGCAATGATGATGCCATTCCGGTACGTCGCGAATTGTTGGATACATGCAATGTTTATGCGATATTGGATTTGCCGGCCAAGGTATTCACCGCCGGGGTTAAAACGGTCGTATTATTCTTTAAGAAAGGCGAACCGACCAAACGTATTTGGTATTATCAATTGAATCTGGACCGTAATTTGGGCAAAACAAACCCGTTAAATGAAAAAGACCTGGCAGATTTTGTTGAATGCTTTAAAGGGTTTAAAGAAACCGAAAATTCATGGTTCGTTGATGTGGTGGACCTGGATGCAGACAAATTAGATTTGTCCGCCAAGAATCCAAATAAAAGCGACGAAGTGATATATCGTGAGCCATCTGAAATAATATATGAGATGGAATCATTAAACAATGCCAGCGCAACAATTCTGAATAAAATAAAGGAGATGTTGCAATGATACCGGCGGGATGGAAATCTGCTTCTTTGGCTGATATTTGTAACTTTATCGAAAAAGGAAAACGTAAAGCATCGTTTGGAAAAAATAGAGGACAATTCATCTTTGTCCCGTCTGCATTAACCACAAAATATTGCGATGAGGCAGACTATGTAGAAACATCGATTGTGTTGGGCGATGGAGGTGTTGCAAATGTACATTATGTGGATACCCCGTTTTCCGCATCCGACCACACCTACATATTACGCGAAAAAGATAAGAGTAATGTCTTTTTAAAATACGTATATTACAATTTATTGGCGAATATTGAACATATACAAAAGGGGTTTGGTGGTACAGCAATCAAGAATGTTTCCAAAACGTATCTTAAAAATACGCCAATTATTTACCCGGACTTACCAGAACAACAGCGGATTGTTGCAAAATTAGATGCATTGTTTGCCGATATTGATGCACAAAAACAAATTGCACAACAGAGTCTACAAAATGCAGAGGAGTTATTTGAATCTTTTTCAGACAAAATATTTGAAGAACCCCATGACGGCTGGCTAGTTAAAAACCTAGGTGCAATATCAAACCAAAAACAGTCTAAAAACGAAATAAAATGTAGTGAACAAGATATGGTTACTTTTGCCCCCATGGAACAACTTGGGATAGGTTCAAAATATCTGTTCACAAAAACAACAAAAACACTTAGCGAAGTAAAGACAGGATATACATATTTTGCGGAAAATGATGTGCTTATGGCTAAAATAACCCCATGTTTTGAAAATGGGAAAATTGGCATTGCAAAAAAACTCGAAAATGGCATCGGTTTTGGGTCTACAGAATATATTGTGTTTCGGCCTTTGATAAACCTTGATATAGAGTTCTTATACTATTTTTTAAACAGAAAAACATTTCGCATGAGGGGTGCTAAAAGAATGTTGGGGGCCGCAGGGCACAAAAGGGTTTCAAAAGATTTTATAAACGAATACCCATTCCAGTATCCATCAAACGTAGAAACCCAAAAACAAATTGTTTGCCAGCTGGACGCGGTGTATGAGCAAACGCAGAGTCTGAGACAAATATACACTCAACAAATTGCCGATTTAGACGAATTAAAACAGGCGATTTTGAAAAAAGCATTTAATGGAGAATTATGATGACCACACACCCAAAGACCGAGGCCGAAACACGTGCTGACTTAATCGACCCAATGCTGAATGATTGTGGTTGGAAAAACGGTGAAACCGACGTTGTCGTTCGTCGCGAATTCCCGATATCCAAGGGGCGAATTTTAACAGGTGGTAAACGCGGTCCGACATTAAGTGCAGATTACCTGTTGTTGTATAAAAATGTAAAACTGGGTGTTATAGAGGCAAAAAAATCATCCCGTTCGTATACCGATGGTGTCGCCCAGGCAAAACAATACGCCGAATTACTAAACGTGCGTTTTACATTCGCAACAAACGGCAAAAAGATTTATCAAATTGATATGCAAAACGGGTCAGAACACGAAATTGACCGGTATCCGACACCGGATGAATTGTGGAATATGACCTATGCCACTGATAACGATATATTTAATAAATTGTCTGCAATCCCATTTAATATCGATGGTGTATTCCAGCAACGATATTATCAGGAAAATGCAGTTAATGCCGTCATCAAGGCGTTAAGCATGGGTAAAAAGCGCATATTATTAACTCTGGCCACTGGCACAGGAAAAACAAAAATCGCATATCAGATTGTCTGGAAATTGATGCAGGCACGTTGGAATCTGCGTAATATTGGCGACAGGTTGCCACGTATTTTATTCCTGGCCGACCGTAATATATTGGCAAACCAGGCATATGATGCATTTACCGGATTCCCAAATGGTGCACGCACACGTATTAAGCCAGGACAAATAAAAAAAGACGGCAAGGTTCCGCAGTCGGAAAGTATATTCTTTACCATATTCCAGACATTTATGAGTGGCGAAGAACCTTATTTTGGTCAATACCCAAAAGATTTCTTTGATTTTATCATTATTGACGAGTGTCATCGTGGGGGTGCAAATGACGAAAGTAACTGGCGCAAAATTTTAGAATATTTTGATTCTGCGGTTCATTTGGGATTAACCGCAACGCCAAAGCGTAAAGACAATGTGGACACATATAAATACTTTGGCGAGCCAGTTTATACATATTCATTGAAACAGGCAATTGACGACGGTTATTTAACACCATTTCGTGTCAGACGTATAACCGATAATTTTGGCACATATGAATACAATGCCGCAGACATTGTAAATGGTGAAATTGACCCTAAAAAGACATACACCGAACCAGACTTTAACAGAAATATCGAACTGCGTGAACGCGAAGAAGAACGTGTCAAAGCATTTATGAATGAAATAAATCAGAATGACAAAACATTGGTGTTTTGTGCGACACAAAGACACGCAGGTGTAATACGTGATATTATAAACCAGGTAAAAACGGCATCAACAAATCCGAACTATTGCGTTCGCGTAACTGCAGACGATGGAGAAATGGGCGAAATGTTCTTGCGTCAGTTTCAGGATACAGAAAAAACAATACCAACAGTTTTGACCACATCCCAGAAATTATCCACAGGGGTTGATGCAATCCAAATCAAAAATATCGTACTGTTACGTCCAGTCAATTCAATGATTGAATTTAAGCAAATAATTGGCCGTGGAACGCGTTTGTATGATGGCAAGGAATACTTTACTGTCTACGACTTTGTAAACGCTTCCAAGAACTTTGAAGACCCGGAATGGGATGGGCCAATTGAATATGTCGGCAAACCGCGTAAACCACGTCCGGGCCCAAAACCACCCATTCCCCCAAAAGGCGGCGACGATGGTGGTGACGGCAATGAAGAAAAAGAACCGATACAAATTAAATTGGGTGGCGGACGTAGCGTTGAAATAACCGACAAAGGCACTACGTTTTATGACATTGTCACAGGCAAGCCAATGCCTGCCAAGGATTTTGTAGAACGTCTGATTGGTAATGCTCCAAACTTCTTTAAGACCGAAGAAGAACTGCGTCGTGTTTGGGCCGACCCCTTAACCAGAAAAGAATTGTTGACCCGTATGGCTGAACGCGGATATACCGAAGAAGCGTTTGATAAGATTAAACATCTTTTGAACGCAGACGACAGCGATATATTTGACGTATTGCAATACATCGTGTATTCAAACCAGACGTCTGATATTATGTCCAGGCAAGAACGTGTTAATGAACATAAGATTCTGATTTTTGATAACTATGACTCGCGTCAGCATGCGTTTATTGAATTTGTGTTGCAACAATACGTTAACAATGGCGTATCTGAATTAAGTGACGAACGTATCGGTGACCTGGTTAATCTGAAATACGGCAGTCCTGCGAATGCACAAATGGAACTGGGCAAGATGTCTGAAATCCGTCGTGTGTTCTGCGACTTCCAACAATACCTGTATAAAAAAGCCGCATAAATTATAAAAAAGGGGCACGCATGTCTGATAACGCATATAAAAATGAAGAATCGTTTTTAAAAAACTTAGCCAGAGCATACACCGAATATGATGCAAAATATATTTTGCCATTCTTGTCGGACGATTTTGGCTTCTCTTCATTTTGGGTTACAGCACCAGACTTGACCAAGGAGGAATACAGTGACTATATCATCGGTAAACTGGCGACCATGAAAAAACTGAATACCATCAACAATTTTTTTATGATGTTTGAACAGGGGACTGGCAAACCATTTTTATTGATTGGTTCTAAAACCCCCGAGGGCGGATTTGGGTGCTTTGATGTAACAGCTGATATAGATGGCAAAATAAAATCCTTAGCCATGATGCCGTCTTCATTTTATCGCCTGGGATATAAAAACAAGGCGGATTTCGATAAGTTCTTAAAATCATTATAACCCTGAAACTGCGCTGGGGCAATTTGCCCCATTTTTTGTTTGCATAAGCAATTTCAAAACAAATCGAACATGTTTTATGCCTTGATTTTTTTGGCGTTTTGTGTTATAATTATATACACTGTATTTATATGTTTTTTGTTGATTTTTGTTGTAAATTATATTAATTATACGCAACAAAGATAAGTAAAATGTTGCGATTGCGAATTGTAAATCTTGTGCAGAATATTAAACTTAACTGGGCTACCAGTGGGCACTTTTTCTTTTTTACACCATTTGCGGTCACTATCATACTAACATATATCACAATATATCCAGATGGCCATGTTATTCACGGTATAAATGTTTTGAGCATTCTAAAGCCAATATGCATATTTTTTACCGCACTATGGTTAGTCAAAGCAATGTTTTCAGACCCAGTTCCAAAGTGGGTCGCGCAATTTGACAAACACTATGACCAAGAACCGCTTAAAGCCCTTATACAAAAACACCTGTATCACAAGTGTCACGAGATAGTAAAATTATCAAATCTCTTTTCAAGGAATGAGGCAAACGAGAGAATAACCATTTACATCCAGGATACAAGTAATTCTTTTCTGCGTTTTTTTCGTTTTTCTGACAATGAAATTCAAAAAAATGCAGACCCCAAAAGTCTGCCTTTCTTACCAGATGGCGATATAATTGGCACTTGTTTTACAAAAAACAGAACCCTGTACCACGATTTCTCCTCGGCAGAATCGTCATCTCAATGGGTTAAGGCAAACAGAGCTTGTTATCCGCATATGGACAAGAATAAATTATATGACGTCAAGATGAAATCAAAGATATATTATGCCGAACAATTTTTATGTGACAACGAGAAAATCGGGGTTCTTGTTTTCGAAACAATGAATCCTAATTTAAAAAAACGCCTAAAATCTAAACGAATTCAAAAGTTCTGCATTCAACGCAAATGTCGTACGATATGTAAATTATTTTCAAAGGAATTCAAATTGTATTATAAATATGTTAAAATAATGAAAGAAGTCGAGGGGTTGGAAAATGAATAAATTACAAGAAATTATACATTTTATCATATCTAATTACCCAACTGAACATCGCTACGAGCTGTCAAATGCAAGACTTACAAAAATCGTGTATTTGTCTGATTGGCGTCATGTTCTAATGACTGATACCGCCAATAGCATTTCTGGCATCAAATGGTATTTTCATAATTACGGTCCATATGTTGATGATGTCAGAGATAATGCCGTTGATGATTTTTTTGTAAAAAAAACAAACGCATCATGTTTGTATATAACAGACGTTAAAAACACTGATTACAAATATGGGCTGCTAAAAGAAAGCGAACGTTCGGCGATACTAAAAGTTATTGAATTAACAAAAAAACTGAATTTTAGTCAATTTATTGATTTTGTATATTCCACATATCCGATAAAAACATCATCAAGGTACACATACCTGGACCTGCAACAAAAAAAAGAAGAACGTTTAGCGATTTTGTCTCATTAATCGGTCAAGATTTGTTTGGTGTTACTTGTGCAAAATCTGGTGCGACACCTGTTATATACATTCTGTTTTTTACAAATATGCCACGGGGATGACGTTTACATCGGCCGTTAATGGCAGGTGAGTTTGCGCATTACAAACAACCGCACCTGGACCACGTTGGGCGTGCAGGACATCTTCTATGACCTTAAAATTTTTTATGTCGCCCACATTCGGTGTCGTTGTTCGTTTGATTTCCACAGGATACAATTTACCGTTTTCTTCAATCAAAACATCGATTTCCGCACCATGATTATCACGATAGTAATATATGTTCGGACTGCGACCGTTGTACCAATAGCTTTTAATTATTTCGGATACAACATAGGTTTCAAATATGCTACCCGCCATAGCCCCATTTGCAAGTGTTTCCGGTGTGTTCCACCCAGTCAAGAATGCGGCCAGCCCTGTATCAACGAAATATACCTTTGGAGCTTTGATAATGCGTTTGGTAACGTTGCTGTAATACGGACGCAACAAGAACACCAAGCCCGACGCTTCCAATACAGACAGCCATGATTTAATCGTTGGGGCAGTTACACCAATATCACGGGCAATGTCACTGTAATTCATTTCTTGGCCTGTTCTAGCCGCCAAGACACGCATAAACGACACAAATGCCATAGTATCCCCAACCGCACCAAAACTTTTAACATCGCGTTCGATATAGGTCTGCAGATATGATTCATAAAACGTATTCCACATGTCGTCTGGCGCACCGTGCATTTTCGGATACGAGCCATGCCATATCACATCATACACACGATTGATGTCCATTGGCTGGGATATTTTTGCCTTGGCTTCAATATATTCCATTGTTGGCAAGAACGGTTGTGCCATTGGATTATTATTCTTTTCATCTTGGGAAAATCCGTCCAGATGCAGTATACCGACACGCCCCGCCAAACTTTCTGATACATTTTTCATCAAATGGAATTGTTGCGAACCGGTCAACCAGTACATACCAGGCTTGTTTTCTTGGTCTACAATCGCCTTGATATATGGAAACAATTGTGGTGCATATTGAACTTCGTCAATCAAAACAGGGGCCGGGAAACGTTGCAAAAACAGTTCTGGTTCCGTTTGGGCCAGATTTCTGTTCGCCAACGTATCCAACGAAACATAGGTTGCAGGCGTATTTGCAACATTTTGCAAAACCGTTGTCTTGCCAACTTGACGTGGTCCCGTGACCATAATCACAGGGAAAAAGTTGCTGATTTTTTCTATACTCTGTTCCAAAGTTCTATTTATGTATGCCATAGCATCCTCTGGCGGATTTAAAGTTATACTTTAGAATATCAAAAGTCAGACCCAATGTCAAATAATTTCTGGCGGATTTAAAGTAACACTTTAGATTATCGAAAATTCAACACATCAAATATCTACAAATTCCAGCATCTTATCGGCGGTGCGTTGGATAGAATAACGCACAGAGTCAATTAATTCCACACATATATAACAGGATACCACATGCGTTGTACAAATGTGTAATGAAACATTTTTACATGTTGTTCTGTGGATATTCATAAATCCCACTAGTAAAAATTATAATATGTGGTTTCGCCCAATTCGTATGATGATGTGTTAACTCTATCATCGCCTATGCTACCAGTTGTGTATACTGTCCCGCCCAACTCATACGACGATGTGTTAATTCTGTCGTCGCCTATGCTACCAGTTGTGTATGCAGTTCCACCTAATTAATATGACGATGTGCTAATTCTATCATCGCCTATGCTACCAGTCGTGTATGTGGTACCACCCAAGGTATATGATGATGTGCTAATATAATTTCCATCTGAATCAGAGCCGCTACAATACGTTGTGCCCCCAAGTTCATAACAAGAAACACTTCCCATGCAAACAGTTGGCAAAACACACATCACAAAAAGAAATATTTTATAAAAATTCATCACACACCCCTTAACATAACCAAAGTCTACAAAATATAGTTATTTTTTACCAGACAAAAAAATAAACAGCTACTTGCCCACAAATTCCAACATTTTATCGGCGGCACGTTGGATAGAATCACGCACAGGGTCCATTGTTAAACGGGCATATACCTGGGTTGCTGCGCTGGTTTTGTCGCCCAGCGCCTTGCCCACAATATGTAAACTGGCACCGGTTATGGCCTGGTAACTGCCGAATGTACGACGCAGGTCATGGAACCGCAAGTCTTCGATATTCGCACGTTTTAACAATGCATACCAGGGACGGTGAAAGTCCTCGACATGACCGCTTTTGCTGCCGGCACGACTTGAAAACACCCAGTCATCGGTTGCACGTGTGCGCATATCTTGCAATATTTCAAGTGCCTGCGATATTAATGGGATGCGTTGCGGGTCACCATTTTTAGAATCCGGGAACAGCACAAATCCTAGATTCAAATCAACCTTTGACCAGCGCATAGACAGCATATTTTGCCGACGCTGACCAATAAACAGCGATAACAACACATAGTTTTTAAACGCCTCGTTCGGCTCTTCGGCCAGTGCGGCAAAGAAACGTGTTATTTCATCCGGTTGCAGGAAACGTTCACGGGACTTTTCACGAAACATTTTTATCCCGACTGCAGGATTACCATGATGTGCCGGATATCCCCATTCTATGGCCTTGTTATACATGTGTTTTAACAGCCCCAGGGTTCGGTTGGCGGTGTATAAACTTATCTTGTTGCGCAACCCCGAATGTATCCGTTCCAGGTCAATGCGTGTTATGCTTATCATTTTACGGTTGTGCAATTCGGGCAGGTAATTGCGAAACATTGATTCAACCTTGGCCTGTGATTTTTGCTTTGTATACACCAAAACGTGCCGTGGGTAATACTGAGTATCAAAGAACTGTTTTAGTGTCATATCACGCAGGGCTTCGTTGCGTTCTTGGCCAAGGGTCTGTTCCGTGGTCGGCAATGGTCCGCAATTCACGTGCTTTCATTCGGGCTTCGACCAGTTTTGTGACGCCAACGCGCCCAATTTTTACACGCTTTGGCACCCCCAGGAACTTGGTATAGAAATAATACGTTTTTGTCCCGCCATAGGTCACAATGATGCACAAACCCGGTTGCCCATTGTCATAATACGTCATTGGGCGCTTGTCGGTCGGAATTGGCAATTCAGCCAGCGTTTTTTCTGTAAAATTTATATGGTTATTGGTCATCTGCGCCCCCATCTGCTGATTCTTTGCTTATGTCTTCCCATAGATTTCCATATTTCTGTAAAAAAGCCCGGAATGTTGAAGAAAATTCATATTTGATGTCTATATCGACCCTGTAAAGGGCGTTTTTGTTATCGCCTTGATTAACCGGATTGCCATACGGGTCAGTTAAATCCGCGTGTGGTAACGGAATGGTATATGGAGAAAAAATATGTGACACAGGTACATACGGATTACCAAACATCATTTCCTGACGTCTAGCGACAGTCCCTTTGTCTGACACGGTTGTGTCAAAACTCTGAACAAAAAATCCTTTCTGATGCAGAATTTGTTTGATTTCTGCCGACCCAGCAATAACGTTATTCGCCTGAATACATCTGGACAAGAACTCAATTTCCGCCCATGTCAAATTTTCCAACATGCTCGCATAGCGATTAAACGTTTCTGCCTTGCCTTTATCCTGGTCGGCATGCCCAATACCAGTAATCAATCGTGCAAGCAACACCAGATTGCTTCTGGCCAGCCCCTCTTGCACAGACCTGGAAAAGCGAGCCAACATACTAAAAAATTGGTCTTCATGTAATTTTTCTACATCACCTTGGCGAACATGTGTTAACAGCACCTCCCTGGCCATGTCTCTGTTTTTCTGACGCCATGCATCGTATGCGTTTTGTAATCCACCACCAACCACCGGCATAGCACCCAAAACACTATCAACTATCTGCGGTAATACAGCATTTTCTTTTTCCATTTCAATCTCTTTTTGCTACCAAGGTCCGTGTTGCAAATAGCCCAGTCCGTGAGACGTCCGTTTGTCTATTTTTGTTACCTATTTGCTACCAACGGCGTTTTTTGCTACCAATTTTCGTTAAACTTCGTTAAATCCACATTAAACTAGAATCCGCAGAAAATCAAGGAATATTTAATTAAATTAAAATTCGTTAAACAAAATAAAAACGGACTGTTAATCCGTATGTCGCTGGTTCGAGTCCAGCTGCCCGAGCCAGTTTATACCCATTTTTATACATCTTT
>CANQCM010000006.1 GCA_947589625.1 uncultured Alphaproteobacteria bacterium | reverse complement strand
CACTAACCACTATCTCTTTGATTTCGTGGGTCATGGGGTTATAGATTTTAGGTGTGCCAGAATAGCCCAATGCCGCGTGGTGCGATGGTATCAAAAATTCTGGCAGTGGTGACGCCTCGCCCATTGCCATATATCCTTTGAGTCGCGCATCTTTGAACGCGTATTGTTTATCCGCCTTGATTGGACGATGGTACCAGCCTTGGAAAATCACCAATTGTTTATTGTCGTCCAATTTCATAATGTCCATTGGCGTATACAATAATTCTTCTTTGGTTTCTTCTTTGTCCTTGCCGTCAGCACCCTTGACAGTTGCGATTTTCATTTTATATCCCATCATATTTGAAAAACGTTCTGCGGTGTCAGGATCATTTTGTCGCATAACGATTTTTGCCGCCGTTGTAGAGATAATTGTTGCTGCGGCATCTGCACCATATTTTTCCTGAATCTGGTGAATATCTTGCCCAATTATCAGATATGAAATCTTTTGTCCGCGTCCCAAATCAGGCCCTTGAATCACCGCGTCTAACTTTTGCATTTTTGGCATTTCGTCCAGCACAAACAACACTGGGTATGGGCCCATTTTTTTGCCATTACGATAATTTTCTGGCGGATTTGCCAACAAATAATTAGACATCAGTTCAATAAATATACCTGTGATTGGATTTAATGCCTGTGCGTCAACCATGTTGATAGATAAATATACCGTTACAGGTTTTACTTTGCCATCGCGTGGGTCAACCATACCGCGCATATCTTCAAAGTGAAAATCAGAATGACTGGTGCGATTCCGCACCGCGGCATTACGAAAGATTGACAGCCCTTCCATAATTGTGGACAAAATAGACCCACGTTCACGGTCTGGTGTATTTGCCAACTGTGTCAATTCCAAAACCGCACGATGCGCATATGCGTAGTGCACAGCCTCGGCTACTGCATTATCAAAAACATCTTTCATTGGGTCAGACATCATAACCATTTGGTCGCCCTGACGGCGGCGTTCTTCAATATCTTGACCAACTTTTAATTGACTGGCGTTAAACCAATCCAAAATCATAGGCAACGACGCTTCTTTGCCAACCCATGCAGGTGGAATCTTATCCCAAGTGCCAATATGTACATAATTCATTGCGTTTAATTCACCGCGCTGTAATAACGCAATCGCTGCATATGCGTTTGCATCACTGGCCATTGATAAATAATAATCGGTCAACACTGCGGCGTCTTCGGCGTCAAATGTGCCGTTTGATATACGCGAAAAGAAATAATCGTCTGCCTTGGCGCGTTCTATTTTTGAAACGATAAATTGAACCAGCCCTGACAAACCTGCGCGCCCAGAAATAGACCAGTGTGGGTCAGCTGATGATGACGCATGGTCTGGCACTAAAACGCGACAAATTGTATCAATATACAAATCGCGTTCTTCGGGATTAAACGGCACATGTTCTGGGGATAACGGATTCCACGACGGGTAATAAATACCGCGTTCAGGGTCGTCTTGACCTGCCCAGTTCATAATAAATGTTGGCCCAATTGTTGCGCGATATGCACTGGAAACTTGTTTTAATTCAGGTTTTGGGTCGTTAATAATCATTGAGACCTTGGGACAATCATAGATTGTTGGTAATACGACACCTTGGGTTTTACCAGTCCCTGGGGGTGCAACGCATAATGCCGACAAACATTCGTTCATCATAAGTGGCTTTTTCTTGAAATAGCCCAACACCATCATAAAACCATTTAACAAGCCCATTTTTTCAATGTCTTCTTTGGTGGCATTATTTGACGATTTTTCTGCGAATTTATCTTTGCCATACGGATTATATTCCTTCATCAATGTAGCGTCTGCGATTATGAAATATGCAACAATCGGAATCAGTGGCACCAGACACATCATATCAGTACGAAATAATGTACGCGCCAACCAAAAAGGAATTTCTGCAATTACCGACATACCAAATGTTGATGCCGCATGACGCAAATAAATACCTGTCCAGTGCGCAGTTGCCGGCGACCAGCCGTATCGCCAAATGTGTTCAATTATAAACGATAATCCAAATGCCAGTGCACACACCAGCCAAATGCCAATTGCCCACCGCAAAGACCAGAAAATCTGCGCCATGGGCTTTCTTTCGTGTTCTTTGTATGCAGACGAACGGAATATTTTCAATCCCTTGGCATCTGGTTTTATTGATAAAATCTTGAACTTCTCGGCCATTGTGTTATATTACGGGTAAATTATATCAGAAATTTATCTAATAATAAATCGGGAAATGTAAAAAAATGAAAAACATACCGCGCGTATTTTTGGGTGATGAAATCATGTCTGGTAAGGTTATATCAGCCCCATCTGATATTGCGCATTATTTATCACATGTAATGAGAACAGATAAATGTCTGGTGTTTGGTGGCGGAAATGAATACACGGCAACGCTGGACGGAAAAAATCTGATTGTGGGCAATAAAACAGATCATGACGATGTGGCACGCGATATAACACTGATGTTTGCGCCAATTAAACGATGTGACGATTTAATAAATATGGCAACGCAACTGGGGGTCGGTATCTTGCAACCTGTTATCACAGAACGCACTGTTGCACGAAACATAAATTGGTCGCGCATGGAAAAAATCGCGATAGAGGCTGCCGAACAATCTGGTCGCAACAGTGTGCCGAAAATTTTAAGTCCGATAAAGTTTTCTGAAATTGATTTGTCTAAAATTGCTTTTGCCGATGAACGGGCGGCACACGGTAAAACAACCGCGACAAAAACAAACATAAAAACAATCTTGGTTGGGCCCGAAGGCGGCTTTTCAGACGCAGAATTTGCGGCACTGGATAATGCAGGTGCGGTCGGCGTATGTCTGGGGAAAACAATTTTGCGTGCAGAACTGGCGGCAGCAATCGCAATCACACGGGTGGAATAATGGGAACAAGAATTTCTAAATTTTTATCTGACGCAGGTGTTGCATCACGCCGAACCGCAGAACAAATGATTGCACATGGCGCAGTGTCTGTGAATAACGCGGTTATAAATTCGCCAGTCGTCTTTGTTGATGAAAACGATATTGTAATGGTGAACGGCGAACGCGTTTTACCACGAAATGAAACACGTATATTTGTTTTTCATAAACCAATCAACACTATGACAACAACATCAGATCCACAGGGTCGCAAAACTATATACGATTGTTTGCCATTGAAATATCGCCATTTGAAATATATCGGTCGTCTGGATTATCGCACCACAGGTTTACTGTTGATGACCAACGATGGCGAATTAGCGCGAAAACTGACATTGCCAGACGCAAATATTCCACGCGTTTATATTGCAAATGTTGGTGGCGATAATTTATCAGGGCTGGACAAAGCGCGCACTGGGATAACGATTGACGGCACAAAATATAAACCGATGCAGATTGATGTTATATCAAAAAATTCTGCAGGCACACAAATTCGCGTTGAAATATCCGAGGGCAAGAAAAATGAAATCCGCATTGTTATGCGCGCATGTGGCTGTCCTGTGCGGAAATTACACCGCGTACAATTTGGAAATATTAAATTGGGAAATTTGCCAGTTGGAAAAATTAAAGAATTAAATCAGAAAACAATTGACGCGATTAAAAAATCTCTCTAAAATCCAAATAATTAAAAAGGAAGGGAGTTTAATATGAAAAAAACGAACACCACAAAAAAGAAAGCAACTGCACGTAAATCAGTGGCCCGCACCACTGCACCGCAAAAACAGCAATGCTTTAACCCATGGTCATTTTCAATTTATGTTTATTGGTTTATAATTCTGTTCTTTATTGCGGCAACATTTTATATTCTGGGACGCAGCCACAATGCCCTGCGTGTGCCGTCTGATAATGTTGAAGTAATCGAAACCAGCGCACCAATTTCCGAAGAAACTTTAAAGCAATCGGCGGATTATTATGCGTCTGGTCGTGATAATTTGGTAAATGGTGATATTCAATCAGCAATTGTTGATTTGAATACAGCGGTAAATTCAAACCCAGATGATATTGACGCATATATTCTGCGTGGTGAAGCATACATGCAATCGTCTGATTATCGTAATGCGTTGAGTGATTTTAATACTGCAATTGAAAAAGATCCTGTCAATGCGGTTGCGTATTATGACCGTGCGTTGTTAAATACTCGTCTGGAAGATTACACATCTGCAATGAACGACATTAACAATGCGTTGGCGGCACAATCTGCGCGTCCGTCAGATATTTTGCAAATGCGTGATTTGTATGCAAAACGCGGTCAATTAAATCTGTGGACTAAAAATTGGGAAGGTGCAATTGCAGATTACACAAATTCGTTGGCGCGTCCTGATGGCACAGTGACACCAAATGTTTATGCAGAACGTGCCGAAGCATACACTGCATTGAACAATTATGCCGCAGCAATTGCAGATTATGCAACCGCGGTACGTATTATTTCTGAACAAATCCAAGGCGCACAAACATCGGCAGAACGCGAAACAATGTCCAGCGCAGCAATGTCTTATTTTGAAAAATCTGCGGCGTTGAATTTGAATCTGGGCAATGTTGATTCTGCACGCAGTGATTTAGAATCGGCAATCACAATTGCGATTGCATTAAACGATTCTGATACTGTTACCAGATTACAAGGTTTAATGTCGGAAATGGACGCCGAATAAAAAAACAACCACAAAAATAAAAAGGTCAGCTTCTGCTGACCTTATTTTTTTGATTAAAATGTTATGCGCATGGCGACAGATAAAAACGGCGTATCACTGCTCAGCCCCAACGATAACCAGCCGTCTACATTTTCACTGTATTTATATCTGAACGATGCCAGCACTGTATTATCCAGATAATTTTCCACATCAGAATCCCAAATCCCTGTATCAGACAAAATATAACTTAATGAAACACTATATTTTAACAAATCATAACTGACGCCTGCGCCTGCGGTAATTCCGTCAGATACTGGTCCAATTGGGTTGCGGTCGTAAATAACACGCGTGTCCAAACCAAAAATCCAACTGTTATATTGCAAATTTAACGCCGCAGATGCCTGTGCGCGCCAATCTGCCGTAACATTTGGCGTAAATGAATTTTCTGAATATCCGTCAGGTTTAGACATAAAAGATGCGCCCAGTGATATTGCAGATTTTAATTTGCCGTAAGGCTGGCGAATTTTTATCCCGCCATCAATCGCATAATCGTAATCGTCTGTTATACCCGACACAGACAGCCCATATTGCGCAATATTTGTCGGCACAGACGCAACATTTACCCGTAATGCAGTGCGGCCCGTGGTCAGCATTGTGTCGCCAATCACCGTGCCGTCTGGCGTAATTTTTTTATAAAACAGCGGATTGTCATTTACACGCAAACCGCCAACATCGGGCAGACCCACACTCAATTTGCGCGCGATAGAATCGGTAAACCCAAACTCCATGCGCCCGAAATCGCGATTTTCGTAAAACATAAATGCTTCGCGCATAAATTTATCGTTGTCTATGGCAATTTCATCAATTGCATAAACTGCGCCCAATGTTTGTCCAGACGCAACGGCATAATTTGCCTGAACGCGCGCGCGCCAATCCGCCAGACCCAATGGCTTTTCATCTGATTTTAACCTTTCTAATATTCCGCCTGTACCATATCCCGTCAGGCGTAACGCAAAACGCCCATTGTCATATTGCATTGCGTTTGCCGTACCGCACATTATTGCAACAGATGAAAAAATTGCACCAGTTGTAAGAAATTTCATAATTTAACCTTGGGTTTCTGATAAGATTGCATTACGCAGTTTATTAAACGCGCGTTCTTCTATTTGGCGAACACGTTCGCGCGAAATGCCGTATTTTTTAGACAGCGATTCTAATGTTGCCACAGGTTGCGTTAATCGCCGCGCAGTTAATATTTCGCGATCGCGTTCTGGCAGTTCCGCCATATGTTTCTGTAATAACGCATATCCACGGCGGCGAAATTCCATTTGTTCAATTGTTTCTTGGATACTTTCGCTGTTATCTGACAGATTGGCAATAGCCTCGTGCGCATCATCGTCTGAACGGACAGGCGCATTTAACGATACATCACGCGCGTCCATACGGCGCGACATACGGCGCACATCATTATCAGACACATCAAGATATTGGGCAATTTGACTGGTCTGTTCATCGGTCAGGTTCATATCTGTGATGCCCAGCGCGCGTTTTGCCCGTGCCAGATTAAAGAAAACGCGTTTTTGATTCGCAGACGAGCCTATTTTTACAATTGACCAGTTATTCAAAATTGTTTCGTATATTTCCGCCTTGATCCAAAACATTGCGTATGTGGAAAACCGAAAGCCCTTGGACGGGTCAAATTTCTGTAATGCCTGCATTAGTCCCATATTACCACTGGCGATTAAATCGCCCACGGGGATACCATAATTTTTGAAATCGTACGCAACCGACACCACCAGACGCAGGTGCGATGCCACTAATTTTTCCGCTGCCATCTTGTCATGCGTGGTTATCCACTTGTTTGCGCACTCGTATTCTTCTTCGGCGGTCAAAATCGGGTATTGCTGAACCATTTGAATATAATGCGCCAACCCCGATTCGTCGGTCATGCGTGGCACAACGGCAGACGAATTTTTTTTCGGCGACTCTAAACGGTTCTTGATTTGCTTTTTCATAACTTTTATAGTATATCAATAAAATAACAATTATCAAGACAGCATTAAAACAAAGGATTTTTTCATGGCTTCTATCTTGGAAAGAAATAAAAATGTCAAAGCACCCAAGAAAACCCGCGAAGAATACGCCGAAGACGCACTGTATCGCGAAGTTTGGGAAGAAGTAAACAACGATAAAACACAGGCTTTTATTAAGAAATATTACCGATATATATTGGCGGCGGCACTGGGTATACTGATTGTTGCCACAACCGTCAGAATCGGAATAAACGCGTATAACGCACATAAAGTTGCCGTTGCCACCAATTATGAAACCGCCATTGCTAATCTGGACGGTAATGCGCTGGCTGCGTTGGCAGGCAACACATCTGGGGCAATGTCTGATTTGGCATTGTTTCAATCGTATATTTTGACCAATGATGTAAATAAATTGGAAGAATTGGCAGCAAATGGCGATACGCGTGATTTTCGCGATTTGGCAAAAATGCACATTGCCAGCATTCGTGGTGATGATATGTCAGGCGCAGATTTAGAAAAATATCTTGATGATATGAACACGAAAAAATCGCCTTTTTATTATTCATCACGGTTGACAATCGCCCAGAAATATTTATCTGATGGCGACCGTGAAAACGCAAACAAATGGCTGGATATAATTATCAACGATTCAGACGCCCCAGAATCTATATCTGCGGCGGCACAAATGTTAAAGTAAGAAAATGAAAATGCGTAAATATATATTTTTGGCATCTGCGTTGGCGGCACTGGCGGCATGCGACAAACATGACCCGATTTTACCAGGTACACGAAACGAAATATTTACAAGTAATGCGCCAAATATTTTGAATACCGCGATTAAAAATCTGCCTCAAAATATCGCAGTGACAGACAACGGCACATGCCCATATACCCAAGACGCCAGCAATATTATCCGCAACGGCGATAAAAAGATTTTTACAGGTTTTCCAACCAGTAATTCTGTGAAAAGCAATCAAAAACCTGTATGCCATGGCGGTTATGTCTATGCAGGTCTGACCACTGGAGAGATGGTAAAAATCAACCCACAAAATCGCCAAATTATGTGGATTGCAGATATTTATAAATCCAGCAATTTAACAGGTGGTGCGTCTATGTTAGATATTGTTGCACCAATTATTATTCAGAAAAACGCAGTTTATGTCGGCGGTCTGGGCGATGCGTTCTGTCGTGTGTCTGCCACAGGCGGTAACAAGAAATGGTGTCTGGACATTGGTGTGTCGTATCCGTTTATTGTAACAGATGACGCGTCTTTTGTTGTGGCAAATGATGGCAACCTGTACGCAATACGAAACGAAGATGGCGCAGTTTATTGGCGCACAAACATCAAAGATATTGTCGCGCCCACATATGAAAATAAAATAATTTCGGTGGGTAAAGAACAATTTGATGCGTCCACTGGCGACAAGATAAAATAAAAAAACAGACCAAATGGTCTGTTTTTTTAATCGTTATTTGATTATATCAAACACGATAAACCTGCCGTTGTATTTTTCAGCATAAACCAACCCATGCGGTAATCTGTGGCATATACGGTCGCCATAAACAGCCCCAAAATTGCAATCACCACAATTACATAAGGCTTTTTGCCACGCATACAATACAGCGCGATATTATAAAACAGAAACAACATATACGCATCAACCAAAATACTGATAACCCACATAGACGCGCAATTAAACGCCAACGAATTTAACACCAGAATCACAGGATAGACAAAAAACACAGACGCCAAACCTTTGATTGCGATTTCCCAATCGCGTTCACCGCCTGTTATTTCAGACACCAGCATTAACAACCCACCCATTACGAACAATAACGCAACCGCCAACACAGGCACGATAATTATTGCGGTAAATACTGAACTGATTGTAATTGTGGCGCCGCCCATCAATCGCAACAACAGCACCAAAACACCGCCCGCCAAACCATAGATAAACGCCTTTAACATTGATTCTTCCAGATTACCATCAGCGACAATCTTGGTAAAATAACGTTTTGGATTTACAACGACATCTTTGACACAGGTCAATGCTTTTTTTATTTTATTCATCATGTCAGCCCCCATTTGATTATTTATATTTTTGCTTTATAATTAGAAAAAATCAATGGAAAAAACGATGGTAAAGATAACTATTGCTGGGCGACCAAATACGGGCAAATCAACACTGTTTAACGCATTAACAGGCACACGCGATGCACTGGTGCATGACAGACCTGGTGTCACGCGCGATGTAATCAGTGGCACATTTCATGACCGCAATTGGCAATTATATGACACTGCAGGGCTGGAAAGCGCCAAATCTGGCATTGCGTCTGATTCAACCAATATGGCAATGAACGCAATCGCAACATCAGACGCAGTTTTATTTGTGGTTGATGGGCGCGTGGGGCTGACCAATGCAGACATTGAATGGGCGCGTCTGGTGCGTCGCAAAACGCGTGCGCCGATTTTGTTGTTGGCAAACAAATCAGAATCGTCCAAGCGCATGGCAGACATAAACGAATTTTATAAACTGGGGTTTGGTGCGCCTGTTATGATTTCTGCAGAACATAAAACAGGCTTTGACGCAATTTATGAATTTATCGCCCGTATTTCTGGGACGAACGATGACACAACTGGGCAAACAGATGCACCACATAAATTGCATATTGCAATAATGGGGCAACCAAATGTTGGCAAATCTACATTGGTAAATCGGGTTCTGGGAACGAATCGCCAAATTGTGCGCGACGCCCCAGGCATTACACGCGACACTGTAAAAATTCCAACACGGTTTTATGGACGCGATATTGTTTTAATGGACACCGCAGGATTGCGCAGAAAATCAGGCGTTACAGATGATGTTGAAACATTATCTGCATTAAAATCACTGGACGCGATTGAAAAATCAGATGCGGTTATATTGGTTGTTGACGCAACAAAAAATATTGAAAATCAGGCACTGAATATTGCATCGCGCGTATATGATGCTGGGAAAATTTTATGCGTTGCATTAAACAAATGGGATTTAGTCGCCCCAGAAATTCGCGATGAAAAATTATTGAAATTAAAGCATCAATTTTCAAACTCTTTCCACCAGATTATAAAACCACTTATTTTGGCAATATCTGCGGAAACAGGGTCAGGCGTGCAAAATATGTTCAAACGCATTTATCAAGAATGGGACATTTCCACCAGTGATGCGCCAACCAGCCTGATAAACAAAATTGTTCAAAAATTGGTTGAATCGCGCCAGCCGCCAATGTCACGATTAAAGCGTCCGATGAAAATAAAATTTGCACGGCAATCAGGTCGCCACCCAATGAAAATTACAATAAATGTTGGTGGGGCGTCTGATATTCCTGAATCTTATACGCGTTATTTGCGTCGTGGAATTGCAAATGAATTAAAGTGGGAACACTTGCCAATTGTGATTGAGTATAAAAAAGACGACAATCCATTTGATTAAAAAAAATAAAAGGACGCATAATGCGTCCTTTTATTTATAACTCGGCACGAACTTCTTGAATTTCATAACATTCAACGCGGTCGCCCTCTTTCAAATCGTTATATTTATCAAACGACATACCGAATTCTACACCTGCGCCAGAAACTTCTTTAACTTCGTTCTTTTCGCGATGTAATTCACCGATTTTGCCGTCATATATAACAACATTGTTGCGCAAAAGTCGTACCAACGCGTCCTTTTTAACCACGCCTTCGGACATGCGACAGCCTGCAACGCGAATGCCCTTGCCAACGGTAAACAACGCAATAACATCTGCATAACCGATAAAGTTTTCACGATGTTCAGGCGCCAATTTCCCAGACAGTATTTCTTTGACTTCGTCTGTAATGCGATAAACGACACTATGATAACGAATATCAACACCATTTGCACGCGCCATATCACGCACCGCAGCATCTGCACGAACATTAAACGCAATAATTACTGCACCAGATGCAGTAGCAAGACGAATATCGCCTTCGGTAATTTGACCAACGCCAGACGACAATATTTCCACCGTTGCTTTATCAGATTGCAAATCTTTCAGCATATCAGTGATTGCCTCTACACTGCCTTGGACATCGGCACGCAAAATAATCGGCAATGTTATTTTCTTGTCGGCTTCATGTTTTGCAAACAGTTCTTCCAGCGATGTGCGTTTAACCGCGTTCGCCTTGTCTTTTGCCTGTTGTACACGATATGCCGCAACTTCGCGCGTTTGCGCTTCGTTTTCCATAACATGCAATTCATCACCTGCAGACGGCACCGCATTTAATCCCAAAACAACTGCTGGTTGCCCAGGTTTTACAAATTTCACGCGTTCGCCAGACGAATTTATCAGACCGCGCACGCGTCCATTTGTTTCGCCAACTACAAACGCATCGCCAATTTTTAATGTTCCTTGGCGCATTAATATTGTTGCAACCGCACCCAGACCGCGTTCCATTTTTGCTTCTACAACATACGCAATTGCAGGCATTTCTTGATCTGCTTTCAAATCCATCATTTCTGCTTGCAATAAAATGGCTTCTTCTAATTTGTCCAACCCAATATGCTTGGTCGCAGATATTTCCACGCATTGCACATCGCCGCCCATTTCTTCAACTTGGACTTCTTGTTGCAGCAAATCTGTTTTTACGCGTTGTGGATTAGCGTCTGGTAAATCAATTTTGTTTATCGCAACAATAAATGGAACTTTTGCAGCACGAATATGATTTATTGCCTCTATCGTCTGGGGCATAATAGAATCATTTGCCGCAACAACCAAAACGACAATATCTGCCATTTGCGCACCACGCGCACGCATTGCTGTAAATGTTTCATGACCGGGGGTATCCAAAAATGTAATCATTGGCCCAGTTTTTGTTTTAACTTCGTACGCAGAAACATGCTGGGTTATGCCACCTGCTTCACCTGCGGCAACATTTGCATTACGAAACGCGTCCAGCAACGATGTTTTACCATGGTCAACATGCCCCACCACCGTTACCACTGGCGCACGCGGGGTCAGCCGATCTGGGTTTGGTTTCGCATCTAGTAAATCAGCATACGGACGCACGACAACGCGTTTTACTGTTGCACCAAATTCAGACGCTACCAGTTCTGCAGTGTCGGCATCAATAGTCTGATTTTGCGATGCCATCATACCCATTTCCATCAATTTTTTTATAACATTGCCGACTTTTTCTGCCATAGCCGCGGCAAGTTCTTTCACAGTAATTGTTTCGCCCAAATTTACAACATGTTCCACTTTTTGCGGTGCAGTAAACATTGCGCGGGCTTTTTCGCGGAAACGTTTCAATGACGCTTCGGATCGGCGGCGATTCGCACCACGAATGCCGATTTCTTCGTCATCATCATCGTTGCCGATAACAATATCGTGTATAGAAATTTTGCCAGTTTTTTTGAAATCTTTCTTGAAACTGTTTTGTTTCATTGGACGCACATCATCATCGTCAGATGCCGTACGATTATTACGACCAAAATTATTATGCGATTTTTGATGTGCATTTGTTTGTTTAGATGGCTTTTCATCAACATCAGGGGCGGCGGCGATTGCGTTTTCGCGTGCAGCCAATTGTTCTTTGACCTGTTCGTATTCGCGTGATTCGCGCGCAATTTCTGCTTCGCGTGCGGCGATTGCGGCGGCTTCTTCGGCTTCGCGTTTTTTGCGTTCTTCTTCGCGTGCACGGGCAGCTTCTAATACAGCGCGCAATTTTTCATCTGCGGCATTATGTGATGGGGTTGGCGCAGTTGGTTCATCGCGCAATTCATTGCTGCCAGGTGCAACAACACGACGACGGCGTTCAACGAACACTGCGTCGCCTTTTTTGCTTTGCACTTCGTCAATTCTTACAGATTTTCCCAGTGTTAATGTTGCCATTTTTCACCCTTCGTTCTGAATTATTCTTCGTCTTGATTTATCCCGTACGCCAATTCACGCGCTTTCATAATAACACGACCTGCCAAGCGCAATGACATTGTGTCTTCGCCCAGAATTTCAACCAATTCGTCAGATGCCAAATCTGCCAGATCTGCCAATGTTTTAATACCTGCTTGACCCAGACTCATAATAACAGGCCGTTTGATGAATGTAAAATTCAACAAATCATCAGTCATACCCAATTTATGACCATCTGCCAGATATTCTTGTTCAACCTTGTCCAGATATGCCTTGGCACGATTTTGCAATTCTGCCGCCAATTCTGAATTGAAACCTTCAATAGATTCTAATTCTTTGGCATCAACAAACGCAATTTCTTCAATGGTGCGAAAACCTTCGGTAATCAACAGGTGCGCAATCATTTCATCAACATCTAATGCCTTGATAAACAGTTCTGTTTTTTCTTTGAATTCTGTGGCACGCCGTTCTTGTTCTGCCTGTTCGTTCATAACATCAATGTTCCAGCCCGTCAATTGTGATGCCAAACGCACATTTTGCCCACGACGACCAATCGCCAGCGATTGTTGATCTTCGGTTACAACGACTGTTGCAGTACGCGTATCTTCATCAACAATGATTTTTGCGACCTTGGCAGGTTGCATTGCGTTAACAATAAACACCGCAGGGTCTTCGGAATACAAAATAACATCAATTTTTTCGCCATGGCATTCATTAATTACAGGTTGAATACGTGTACCCTTGATACCAACCGTCATACCCACAGCGTCAATAGATGGGTCTTGGGTTTCAACCGCGATTTTAGCATGACTGCCTGGTGCGCGTGAAACACTTTTGATTTTAATAATACCTTCGTAAATTTCAGGCACTTCTTGAACAAACAATTTTTCCATAAACAACGGGTGTGTACGGGTCAAGAATATTTGTGGGCCTGTATTAGAACGCGCAACGTCCATAATCAGTGCGCGCACACGGTCGCCCACCGCCAAACGTTCACCAGGGATAAGTTCGTTACTTTTGATGTAACCTTCGGCTTTGCCATTAATATCAACATAAACATTACCAAATTCAATTCTTTTAACAACGCCACTGACGATATCACCAATATTGTCTTTGAATTCTTCGTATTGACGACCTTTTTCAGCATCGCGAACACGGGTTGTCATAATCTGCTTGGCAGTTTGAAATGCCATGCGTCCAAATTCAGGTTCTGGCAATGGGTCATAAACAACATCACCAACCTGAGGATTGGGTGCATATTTTTTTGCCTGATTCACAGTCAACATAGTATTTGCATCATAATCATCACCCACAGATTCAGGCGACGCGATAACATCAAACACGCGTTTTACATGAATTGCACCATTTTTGCGATCAATATTTGCAACGATATTAAATTCTTCGCCATATTTATGTTTGGCAATTTTAGCAATTGCGATTTCTAATGCTTCGGCAACTATTTCACGGTCAATCATTTTTTCTTGCGCCAATGAATCAATCGCCAGCAACAAATCTTGACGTGGCATAGAATCAACAGACATATGTATTCTCCTTGGTGTTGTTATCTAAAAGGCGGGGTTTTTCAACCCCGCCCTTAAAATTTATTTTTTAAGAACACATGTATTATTACAACCGAATCGCACAAATGCAAGGATTTTTCACTTTTTATTATTTGACGGGTCTGCTTTTGGGCTTTATACTTTACAGCATGAGAATTATTAGTAAATATTTTTCAAAACAACTGGTATTGATATTTGTGATGCTGATGCTGGTTCTGACAGGGCTGGCATGGATGACACAAATTATGTCTATGATGAAATTTTTACTGAATTACGGCATCGCAGTGCGCAGTTTTCTGGGGCTGACCATGCTGATGATTCCATTCATTGTGTCAATTATCATACCATTTGTTGCGTTTATTGCAGCGATGTTTGTTTATAACAAATTGATTGCAGCAAACGAAATAACTGTTATGGCGGCATCAACATTATCGCCGCGTCAATTGGCGCGTCCTGCAATTGCGTTGGCAGTACTGCTGACATTGGCGCATTTTGTGTTAAATTTGTGGATTGTGCCTGCAACCCAATCCAGATTTTACAGCATGCAATGGAATCTGCGATATGGTTTGGCGCATATGAAATTGCAAGAATCTGCGTTTACAGAACTCGCGAATGGGTTGGTTGTTTATGTGGACAAAGTATCAGGGCAAGATTTATCGCAAGTTATGTTATCTGATATGCGTAAACCTAATTCCAAGGTCAGTGTTTTTGCCCAACAAGGAAAACTGGTAACGACCATACGCGGATTATCAATTGTTATGACAAATGGGTCTTTGCAATCGTCTGGAAACATAACCGCAATTGGCACATTTGATACATTTGATATGGATTTGAATGTTACCGAACAAGACGGCGATTCGTCTTTCCGTGTGCGCCGAATACCAACATGGACATTGATTAAATCTATTGTGAATATGCCAACAGAAAAACAGCACAAGAAAGCATTGGCAGAATTATGTTCGCGATGCTTGATGCCACTGATGAATATAATTTTGGTTTTATTATGCACCACAATATTATTGCGCAGTTCATTGTTACGTCGCCGCGCCAGTTTTGCGCCCGTAATGGCGGTTATATCCATGGCGGCGGTGATGGCGGCATTTATGTCATTGTCTAATATGGTTACCAGTTTAACTGGGTTTGGTTTTCTGGCACTGGGGCAAATTGTACTGGGTGCAATATTGGTGTTCTTGTTAATAAGAAAATGAAAAAAGTATGCGCATTTTTATCAGCCCTGTTATGCACAACATACGCATACGGTATTGTTGCGCCTGATATTGATGGCCCAAAAACCATTACCGCAGACAAAATTGAATACGACACAAAATCTGGCGAAATTAAAACCAGCGGTAATACAGAAATTGTAAATCAGGCGGGTCAACGATTAACACTGTCTAAATCGTCTGTATCTAAAAACGCATCAGAATTATCTGGTGACGATGTGCAATTATGGTTGGGCAATCATGTGTATATCGAATCAGAAAATGTTACGCGTCAAGGCGATTTAACAATTGCGCGTAATGCAATGTTTACTGCATGTGAAGATTGCGACGATTATGGCGACGCATGGCAAATTCACGCCACAACAATCAAGCACAACATGGACACGCGCATGATTAAATTTTTTAATCCTGTGTTGTGGGTTATAAATTTGCCTGTGTTGTGGGTACCATATTTTGAAATGCCAGATCCATCTGCCAAGCATAAATCTGGTTTTCTGACGCCTGACATGGGTTCAACCAATAAAATGGGTACCCAGATAAATATTCCGTTTTATATTGCTTTTTCAGACACGCATGATTTAACACTGACTGGTTCTATTTTAACCCAAGAAAACCCGATGATTCAGGCAGAACATCGGTTAAACCTGCCTCATTCTGAATTTCGCACCCGTGGCGCATACACAAAAAACAAAGAAGGGGAAATGCGCTGGTATGTATTTAACAATGATATTATGGAACTGGGTGAATATGCCCGCGCCAGTGTTTATTTGGAACGCGCGTCTGATAAAACATTCCTGCAAAAGTATGGATTTTATGACGACCAGCCATATTTGGATTCGGGCGCCAAGGTTGAATTATTCGGTCAATCAGGCTATGTCGTTGCAGACACCCATATATTCCAAGAATTGCGTTATTCTGACCGATATACAACTGTGTCTGGTAATATTTTGCCAAACATTCGCGCAATATATCAAACCGCGCCACTGTTTTCAGAAACATTTCTAAAATTTGATGGCGATGTACTGGGGATATCTGGCAATAACAATTCATATCAACGTTTAATTGGTGATGTCCAGATTGTATCACCGTGGACAATTTGGGGCGGAAATCGCATAACTGCCAGTTTATCTACCCGATATGATTTATATAATTTTACCAACACTAAAATGATTGATGGATCGGAATTTTCAGGGGTAAAAAATCGTTTCTTGCCCAGTGGTTATCTGGAATGGTCGCTGCCGTTATTCAGACCGTCTGGAAATTGGACACAGATTGTTGAACCGCGCGCACGTCTGACCGTTATGCGCCACATACAAGATGACGAATATGCCGCAAATAATGATTCTGCGGGCGCGTTATTACTGGACAGCACATTATTTTCAGACAATCGTTTTTCAGGTATGGATTTATGGGAAAACGGCAGATATGCCGATTACGGCGTGCGTTGGGCGGCATTTAATACATCTGGCAAAACGGCCGAGGTTTTCATTGGTCAAACATACGATTTTAATAACGAAGATGCAACAGACCTGAACAGTGGATTTCACGATGGTGTGTCTGATTATGTTGGTCGCATAAAGTTTAACAATGGGCGATGGTTTAATGTTGCGTCCAGATTTCGTCTGGCACACCAAGATTTAGCCGTGCGCCATATTGAAACCACTGGACAAATTGGAAACGGCGGTACATATGTGAACATTGGTCATATTTTCTCGCAACAGTTTATTGACGCATTCACCCCAGACGAAAGCATTAATGAAATAACAGCTGGCGTTGGGATTAAACTGACAGACCGGTGGTCTGTTGGATTTAATGCGGTGCATAACCTGACATATGGTGTATTTCAACGCCACACAGGCGGAATATTTTACAATCACCCATGCTGGTATATGTCATTACAATATCGGCGTGATAACGCAATCAAAGAAGACTATGTCGGAAATACGACTTTCCAGTTTCGCATTGGAATCAGTGTAGACGGACATCAATATTAATCAGGGGGTTAAATAACATGAAAAAATTAAAGTTATTTGTTTTATTGTTTTGTATATTTGCAACAAACGCCTATTCTGCGTCTGTGGTTGCAACAATCAGCGGTCACCCAATCACAGACACCGATGTTACCGCGCGTGTTAAATTGATGACATTGCAAGGCAAATCGTCTACTGACAATCGGCGTGTGGCGTTGCAACACATAATTGACGATTATATCAAATTAGAATATGCAAAAAACTTTGACGCGGTGCCACAAGATAAAATCGTCAAAGCCGAAGTAGATAAAATGAAATTGCCTGATTTATCAACCACAGAACGCGAAATGGCAATAAATGCAATGCGCGCAGAAATCGCATGGCAAATTGTTGTGGCGCGAACTGTTCTGCCAACAATAACTGTGTCTGATGATGATGTAAAATCAGAACGCGATGCGTTGGCGCGCGACCATGGATTACCAATAGAAATGACAATTGTGCGCCTTGTTGATATTCCGCAAGATGTGGCAAAAAAACTGACTAAACCCAAAAGTTGCGATGACGCGGTTGATATGGCTGAAAAACTGGGTGGTGCGCCCCAGAAATTTACCGCATTGCAATATGAATTATCGGCTGATATTCGTGCGCGTGTGGCAAATCTGGGGAAACTAACATGGTCTGGGGTGCAAGATGGGTCTGTGTTATTAGTATGCAACACGAAAAAAACAGCCGAATACGGCAAGACAGACGAAATTATCAAACAAAACACAATGTATAAACAGGCGCTGTTTATGGCAGACCAACAACTAAAACAATTGCGGCGCAAGGCTGTGATTGTGATAAACGATGACAGATACAAATTATGACGCCAATACTGTTTAATTTTACAGACGCCGAATTGTCCGATTTTATCACCGAAATGGGGCAACCAAAGTTCCGCGCAAAACAAATTCGCGAATGGTTAAATCGTGGTGCGCCTGATTTTTCTGTAATGAAAAATCTGCCTGAAAAATTACGAAATGATTTAGATAAAATCGCACAAACATTGCCGTTGCGCGTGGTCAAGAAACTAGAATCGTCTGATGACCAGACAACTAAATTTTTAATGGAATTGTATGATGGCGAACAAATAGAATGCGTTTTAATGCGCACCAGTTATGGCAACAGTGTCTGCGTAAGTTCGCAAGCTGGTTGCGCCATGGGCTGTAAATTCTGCGCCAGTACATTGTTGGGATTGCGCCGAAATTTAACAACAAATGAAATATTTGCCCAGGTTTTAATTGCGCAATGGGAACTGCGCCGCGACCGCACAGATACACAATCAGTGCGCCCAAACGGCGACGCAAACAATGGCGATGTGTCGCACATTGTCATAATGGGTACTGGCGAACCATTACAGAACACTGAAAATGTAATCGGGTTTATAGAACGCGCGAATCGCGATTTGGGCATTGGGTGGCGCCGTATAACACTGTCTACGTGCGGAATTGTTGACGGCATACGCGAACTGATAAAATGGGCGCGACCAATAAATTTGGCAATATCACTGCATGCACCAACCGATGAATTACGCAGCCAAATTATGCCAATAAACAACAAATATAAATTGCAAAGTGTCCTTGATACGGCGTTTGAATTTTCCAGTCTGCATAATCGCCAATTGATGATAGAATATATCTTGTTGGCGCGCCGCAACGCATCAGGCGACATAGAATTGGTAAATTGCACCACAGAACATGCGGATTTATTGGCGAAATTATTAAACGGAAAAAATTGCATGGTAAATTTAATTCCATGGAACACAGTTGATGAAAGAAATTTCGCCGCGCCGTCTGGCAACGCGGTACATCGTTTCCAAGACAGATTGATATCCCACGGCATTCACACACGTATACGGCGCGAACGCGGAAATGATATTGGTTCTGCGTGTGGGCAATTAAGATTAAAAAGCGCAAAAAATAAAGCCTAAAAAAACACTGGCAAATGCCAGTGTTTTATTTTATTTGTTTGGAATAATTTTTATTTCAACACGACGATTTTGCTGGCGCCCCAAATCGGTTGAATTATCAGCAATTGGACTCAATGGCCCCATGCCAACAATTTCAAATCGCGATGCCGCAACACCTTGACCTTGCA